>JAVHOY010000069.1:0-4350 GCA_036170295.1 bacterium | reverse complement strand
TGCTGTTTTTCTTCTTCCCATTCTCTTCATCCACCCTCCCGAAGATCATGCGACCGGCGGCGGTTTGCAATACTTTGGTGATGTTCACATCCATATATTCGCCGATGTATTCCTTGCCGTTCTCGACCACCACCATGGTGCCGTCTTCCATGTAGCCGACTCCTTGACTATGGTCTTTGCCTTCCTGCATAATATTGATGCGTAACGCTTCGCCCGGCAATACCACAGATTTGACCGCGTTCGCCAGTTCGTTGATGTTCAACACGGTTACGCCTTGCAACTCGGCGATGCGATTAAGATTGTAGTCGTTCGTCAGCACGGGACTTTTGAGTTGCTTGCCTAACACGATGAGTTTGTCGTCCACTTCGCGCACGCCGTCTACATTAATATCCGAAATGCGGACAAGCACGTTGGGGAGTTTTTGCAATTCGGCTAAAACTTCCATACCGCGTCTGCCGCGCTGACGGCGCATCCCATCGGGAGAATCCGCGATGTACTGCAATTCGTTCAACACAAAGCGCGGAATGAGCAGTGTGCCGGGCAAAAAACCGGTCTTGGCAATATCCGCCACGCGCCCGTCAATGATCACGCTGGTATCGAGCAAAATATTGCGGTTGAGGTTTGTCCATGAGCTGCCGCTGCCGCCTTCGCTGTGTCCGCTCAACGCGCCGAGCAATCCCATAATGTCGCCCTGACGCATCATAAAGATTGTCACGCCGAAATAAGAAAAGACCAGCACGCCAAGAAACGGCAGGATTTGTCCCAATGGATGCGGTAGAAGCGAAAGCGGAAATGCAAGCAAAGCCGCCGCAAGCATACCCATGATGAGACCCGTCATCGCGGCAAATAAACTTTCAGCCGCAAGCCTGCCGAGCAAAGAACGTAAAGCGCGCACGGGGCGCGTTGTGAAATAGGGGGTCAGGATCAAACCCGCGAGCGCGCCGACCAATCCAAAGGTCAGGGTGGTGCGCGCCGCGTCGTGTGGATTAAATCGAGAGACGTCGAATCCCCAGTATCCGCCTGCAACCGCAAGAACAAACATTCCAACAATACGAAGAATAAATTCAAAACTCATCATAACTCCTTTGAATAAACGAAATAAGCGCTGCGCGATAATAGCATGGCTGAAAGGTCGCGTCAATTGTAGTCCTTAAATTCATATTATATTGTTATAATTCGCCCACTATGGCTATTGACCGTTTTGGACGAAACATTCATTACTTGCGTATCAGCCTTACAGATCACTGCAACTTGCGCTGTATCTATTGTATGCCTGAGGATATGACCTTCCGCCCTAACGCGGATTTAATGCAGGACGACGAGATTTTTTTTCTCACGAAAATGTTCGCCAGTCTCGGCTTTGATAAGATTCGACTGACCGGCGGCGAGCCAACCGTGCGCGCGAATATCGTAAACATTGTGCGCGGAATTTCTTCCACCGCAGGGATCCGTTCCGTTTCGATGACCACCAACGGTTTGATGCTCAAGAAGCTCGCGCAACCTCTCGCGGAATCTGGTTTGCAGCGCGTGAACGTCAGCATTGATACGCTCAATCCCGATAAATTCAAACGCTTAACGCGCTGGGGAAAATTGGAAGAAGTTTGGGAAGGAATCCTCGCCGCTGAAAGCGCGGGACTCACGCCCGTGAAACTTAACGCCGTCGTGGTGAAAGGATACAACGAAGAAGACGTCGTTGACCTCGCCGCGCTGACCATTGACCATGCGTGGCAGATGCGCTTTATTGAGATGATGCCTTTCGGCGGCGCAACGGATATTCAGGTTAATCAAGTGGTTACTATGAAACAAATTCAAGATAATATCGAATCTGAATTTGGAAAATTAGAAGTCGCCAATAACGGCAAACTAGACGGCGAAGCGCAGGTCTTTCATATTCCCAATGCCAAAGGCGACGTGGGATTTATTTCATCGGTCACGCATCCGTTCTGCTCCGCTTGCACGCGCGCGCGTTTAACTGCGGATGGAAAATTGCGCCTGTGTCTTTTGCGCGAAAAAGAAGTGGACTTGCTCACGCCGTTACGCGCGGGCGCAACAATGGAAGAATTACGCCGCTTGATCCTCGACGGCGTTTGGGAAAAACCCTGGGGACACGGGCTTGCGGACGGAGTGATTGCCCTCAATCGCACGATGAGCGAAATTGGAGGATAGTATTTTATCAATGCAAAACATCAAAGCAATTTTGTTCGACCTTGACGGCACGCTTTGTCATCATCTCCCCGCTGGCGGGGAGTTTTTCGTGGAGCGTATTCGCAGTTTGGGATTTCAAATTTCGGACGAAGACCAAATCCGCGCCGAACGCTGGACGCATTTTTATTTTGCCCGCTCGTTTGAGATTCAAGCCGACAGCAAAACCTTTAAGGATGAGGAATCCTTTTGGGTGAATTTCTCAAAACGACGTTTAGTGGCGCTGGGCATATCAACGGCGAAAGCGCTTGAATTAGCTCCTGAAATTTCGGCGTATATGGCGGAAGCGCACAAGCCAAAATCCTTTGTGCCTGAAGACGCTTTCCCCATGTTGGAGTCTTTGAAGTCGGCGGGATATATTTTGGGCATGGCTTCAAACCGCGCGCAATCGTATTTGGATAAATTGCAAGATTTGAAACTGGACTCGTATTTCAAATTTGCGCTTGCCGGCGGCGAGATTAATTCTTTCAAGCCGCAGCGCGTTTTCTTTCAACGCATGTTGGAACTGGCGGGCGCTTCCGCCGCCGAGACGATCTACGTCGGCGATAATTACTTCGCCGACGCAGTCGGCGCGCAGCGCGCAGGCATCCGCCCTATTCTTTACGACCCGCCCCAATTATTTCCCGAGGCGGAGTGCGCGACAATCAAATCGTTTGACGAATTGGAAAAATTTTTGTAACGCGATATTCACATCGCGGCATAAAAGGAGATGACTATGGCTTGGGAACGGAAGATCATGCGCAAAGTGCGCGTTCGTAATTCACAGAAGAAGGGCGTGCTGGCTCGATTGTTAACCGCCATTGCGGAAGCAGGCGGCAGCACAGGCAGCATTGTGCTGGTGACGGAAACTTCGCAAAACGTGGTGCGCGATATTACCATCACCGCCGAAGATGAAACTCATATCGAAGCGATTGTAAAAGCGATGCGCGACAACGAAGGCACGCTGGTCGTTCAAGTGCGCGATGAAGTGCTGGAACTGCATCAAAAAGGAAAAATTGCCATTCGCTCGCGCTATCCTATTGACTCATTAACCACGCTGCGCCGCGTGTACACGCCCGGCGTCGCGGAGGTTTGTCTGCGCATCGCCAAAGACCCGTCGCAGGCGCGGCTTTACACCAGCATCAGTCACATGGTTGCCATCGTCACCGATGGAACGGCAGTGCTGGGGCTTGGCGATATTGGTCCGCTGGCGGCGATGCCCGTGATGGAAGGCAAAGCCATGTTGATGGAAACGCTCGTCGGTCTTTCGGGGATTCCCATTTTGCTCAATACAAAAAATACCGAAGAGATCATCGCGGCGGTCGCCGCAATCGCGCCGACCTTTTCCGCCATTCAACTGGAAGATATATCCGCGCCGCGCTGTTTTGAAATTGAAGAACGCTTGCAAGCCATGTTGGATATTCCCGTCTTGCACGACGATCAACACGGCACAGCGGTAGTCTGCACGGCGGCGCTGATCAACGCGGCGCGCGAGACCGGCGCCGACTTGAAGAAAGCCGTCATCGGGCAAATCGGACTCGGCGCGGCAGGTCACGCCATCGGCAAGATGACGATGCGCCTGACGGGCAATCCCGTTTATGGCGCGGACTTGAGTCAAGAGGCGTTGGATCGCTTTGAAAAAGCGGGCGGGATAAAATCCAACTTAAAAGAGATCATGGAAAAATGCGACATCGTGGTCGCTACGACGGGCGTTGCAAATTTGATCAAGCCTGAGATGGTTCGCAAGGGACAGATCATTCTTGCGCTGTCGAATCCAAACGCGGAGATTGATCCAGAAGTTGCGATGGAACGCGGCGCGGCGTTTGCCGCCGATGGAAAATCGGTCAACAATGTTTTAGGATTTCCCGGTATTTTTCGCGGCGCAGTGGACGCCAACGCGTCGCGCATCACCCACGAAATGTTGCTTGCCGCCGCGCACGTCATCGCGGATATGACTCCGCCCGGCGATTTGGTTCCCAGTCCGCTGGATAAAAAAGTGCATCGCGCCGTCGCTCGCGCTGTGGCAGAGACAGCCATCAAGCAAGGCATTGCCCGCGCCGATTACGTTCCGTATGTGGATGAGTAGAAAAGCAAGGATGAATTGTGAGGGATGAAGGATGAAAAAAGTCGAAGGTCAGTGTGCCTTCGACTTTTTACTTCTCACTTATT
>JAVHOY010000068.1:10160-18780 GCA_036170295.1 bacterium | reverse complement strand
TGCGCGTTCAAAACATCCCAAGGGTTGACAATGTTGCCAACGGTCTTGGACATCTTATGTCCTTTCTCATCGAGAATCAAACCGAGACAAATAACATTCTTAAATGCAACGTCGTCATTGAGCAGCGTTGAAATCGCGTGCAGCGAATAGAACCAGCCGCGCGTTTGATCCACCGCTTCGCAGATGTAATCGGCGGGAAATTGTTTTTTGAATTCTTCTTGATTCTCAAACGGATAATGCCACTGCGCGTACGGCATCGAACCAGAGTCAAACCACACGTCAATCAAATCTTTGACGCGCGACATTCTTCCGCCGCACTCGGCGCATGTCCAAAAAACGTTATCCACATGCGGGCGATGTAAATCCAATTCAGTTAAATCCTTGCCAACTTTTTCCGAAAGTTCCGCGACAGAACCCACGCATTCGCGATGTTTGCAATCAGGATTTTCGCATTCCCAAACGGGCAGCGGCGTGCCCCAATAACGCTCGCGGCTGAGCGACCAGTCAATATTATTTTCAAGCCAGTTGCCGAAGCGTCCGTTCTTGATGTGTTCGGGAACCCAGTTGATAGTTTTATTTAATGCAACAAGTCTATCTTTCTTTGCGCTCGTGCGGATGTACCACGAATCGCGCGCGTAATACAACAGCGGAGTTTTACAGCGCCAGCAAAATGGATAAGTATGCACGAGCGTTCCCGCGCGGAATAACAAACCGCGCGAGTCTAAATCCTTGATGATTTGCGGGTCAGCGTCCTTGACAAAAATTCCGCGCCACGGAGTGATCTCTGGGATAAAAGTTCCATCGGGTTGCACGGTCAGCAGGATGGGCAGATCATATTTCTTTGCCATTTCCATATCTTCCGCGCCGAACGCGGGAGCCTGATGCACGAGTCCCGAACCGTCTTCAGTGGTGACATAATCTGCAAGCAGGACGTAATACGCGGGTTTATCCACGGGCATAAAAGTATACAGCGGCTGATATTTCATGCCCTTCAATTTTTTACCCTTGAAGGTATCCAGTATTTTTACTTCTTCATCCTTGAATACTTTTTCAACCAAATTTTTCGCAAGGATCAGTTTTTCTTTTGCGCCGTTATTGTCGCGCTCAACGGTGACATAATCCACATCGGGATGCGCGGCGACAGCGACATTGGCGGGCAGCGTCCACGGAGTCGTTGTCCACACGAGCAATGAAGTATCGGGCTTATCCACTAGCGGCAAACGGATAAAAACCGAAGGGTCGGTCGCGTCGTCGTAGCCGAGCGCCACTTCGTGGTCGGAGAGCGGCGTGCCGCAACGCGGACAATACGGCACAACTTTGTAGCCCTTGAAAAGCAAATCCTTTTCCCAAAAATTTTTGAGAATCCACCAAACGGATTCAATGTATTCGTTTTCGTAAGTGACATACGCGGTTTCGAGGTCAACCCAAAACGCGATGCGGTCGGTGAGTTTTTCCCAATCTTGAATATAGGTAAAAACAGAATTTTTGCACAGTTCGTTGAATTTATCCACGCCATATTCTTCGATCTGCTGTTTATTTTTGAAACCGAGTTTTTTCTCGACCTCAATCTCGACGGGCAGACCGTGCGTATCCCAACCGCCGCGCCGCGAGACGCGATATCCGCGCATGGTTTTATAACGCGGAAACATATCCTTGAACGCGCGCGCCAAAACATGATGCACACCCGGACGACCATTGGCGGTGGGAGGTCCTTCATAAAAAACATATTCGGGTTTGCCTTTACGCTGCTCGACGGTCTTCTTGAAGATGTCGCGTTTTTTCCACATCTTGAGGACGTTCTCTTCCATTGGAACCACTTCAAGTTTGGATGACACAGGTTTGAACATTGCTGCCTCCAGCGTTTACAGGTTTGAACGTTGTAACGTTTCAACGTTGAAACGATTAAAATAAAAACTCTCATCTCATAACAGAGACGAGAGACAGGCTCACGCGGTACCACTCTGATTCCCATCGCAAAGATAGGCGCTCATTGGATGACGATCATCATCCTGTTCCGATAACGAAGAACAACTTCGGCTTGCTTACTTTCGCTTACCAATCACTGATTACTGGTAAATGATTTCCGCTCGCGGCTCCGAGATGATTTTCAATTTGCCTTGAAGGTTCGCCTTTCACCAAAACGCGAACTCGCTGCCGTCTCTGCAAATTTACTCGTTCTCATCATTGCTTTTGATGCGCGGATTATACTCAGGTCAGAGGGATTGGGCAAGGATTATTTTATTTTGATCGAAGCCGCGCAGGGCATTTCCGCTAAAGACCTGCGAGGTTTGGGTCAGACAACCTCTTTCAGCGCTAACCACTCCCCCGCAAATTTTGGATGTTCAGTTTGCGCTAATACCCCATTCTCCGCCAATTTACCAACCGCCTTCTTCGTTACTACATTCCCCCAGCCAAACAATTTATTGACGTCGCTCAACTGCGCCGCGCCAACAGACTGGAAATATAACTCCAGCAATTTCATCCGCGCCTTCGACTCGGTAATCTTACGCGCCTGCTCGGATAGATCAGGATAATGCCGCGCGACGATCGCGTAGATGTGCGAATATTTCCATGCGCCCGCTTGCGCCACGCCGACGGGCAATATTTTGAAATCCATTTGCAACTGTCCCAGCGCTTTGTTAAATTCAGAATCTTTGGCGTTGGATAATTTCGCAGTCTTGCGTAAATCCAAAGTGTTCAGCGCGCCTTTATCAAGCAAAGCCTCATAGATTTGTTTCGCCGCTTGAGACAAACGTCCCTCTTGATAAGCGATTAAATAATCTTCCTCGGGCGCGCCATAGTTTTCAGAGAGCGCGTAAAAATACGGCGCGATCTCCAGCGAGATCATGGTCGCTTTGCCGCGCAAGATTTTGGCGTAATACCAAATCTTCTTATCGAGCGCGTCGTCTTTCCAGCCCCAAGTGACGTGACCGGGATCGTCATGCTTATCAGCGACGGGGCGCTCTCCCGCGACAGCAGTCCACAACGAAGGCAGGTCAATTCCTTTGATGGGCCAGAAATAAATAAAGCCGCGCGCGTTGACGAACTTCAAAGCCTGAGACGGGGATGAAATTCGCTTAAGCGGAGTCAGATTGAAGGCGGTCTTGCGAAGCGCGTCAAGTTTTTTCAAGTTAATGGTCATGCGCTGAATTCTAGTCCAAGTGAGTTACAATCGCAAACAATGATAAAAAAGTTCAAAAACATTGGCGACCTGAGTTTATACGCTGCGAACTCGTTTGTTGAAATCGCAAATCAATCCATTGCGGAGCGCGGACGTTTTCTCGTTTCGCTGGCGGGCGGCAATACGCCGACGAGCCTTTATCAACTGCTCGGCGATTCATTTCGCAATCAAGTGGATTGGACGCGCGCGCATTTTTTCTGGGGCGATGAGCGCTGTGTGCCAGTAGACGACGCAGGTAATAATTATGGGCAAGCGAAAAAAATTCTGTTCGACAAAATCGGCGCGACAAATATTCACCGCGTTTTATCTGAACTTGCGCCTGATGAAGCCGCTAAGAATTACGCGCAAACGCTGAGACAATTTGCGGAGCCGCCGCTTGAATTTCCACGTTTCGATTTGGTCTTGCTCGGCATGGGCGACGACGGTCATACTGCGTCGTTGTTTCCCAACTCGCCCGTGAAGGTTGATTCGCCCACGCTCGCGGTGACGGCGAATTATCAAGACCGTCCCGCCAACCGCGTGACGCTGACTCAAAATGTTTTCAACAGCGCCAGAAATATTATATTTTTGGTAACTGGTAAATCCAAAGCTGTAACTTTAAGCAGGGTGTTAAGCGACATGTATCTGCCAGCAGAACTTCCCGCCCAGCGGATTGCGCCAAAAGACGACAATCTAATTTGGCTGGTAGATGAAGAAGCGGGAAGTTTTTTATAAATCAACTTACGCGAAAAACAGATTCCGTAGCGCGACATTTATGTCGCGCTACACAAAAACGCTTTCTGCGTAAGGCAAGTAAACCAACAAAGGAGTTTTACATTATGGAATTAGCATTGATCGGTTTAGGCAAAATGGGATTAAACATGGCGACGCGATTGGTTCGCGGCGGTCATCGCGTGGTTGGATATGCGCGCACGAAAGAGACAGTCGAATCCGCAATTCAACTTGGCGTAGAAGGCGCGCACTCATTGGAAGAAGCCGTCGGCAAGTTGACGTCGTCTCCAAAAATCGTTTGGGTCATGGTTCCTTCAGGAAAGACCACCGCCGAAACGATCGAGAAAGTCGCCGCTTTATTAAACAAAGGCGACGTCATCATTGACGGCGGCAACTCAAATTACAAAGAGACCATCGCGCACGCGGAAGCGCTCGAAGCCAAAGGCATTGACTTCGTGGACTGCGGCACCAGCGGCGGCATTTGGGGACTCGCGGAAGGCTACAGCATGATGATCGGCGGCAAGATTGAAGTAACCGATAAGTTGCGCCCGATTTTTGAAACGCTCGCGCCCGCAAAGAATTTGGGTTGGGGTCGCGTCGGTCCGCATGGCGCGGGGCATTACGTCAAGATGGTTCACAACGGAATCGAATACGGCATGATGCAAGCCTTCGCCGAAGGTTTTGGAATTTTGAAAGCCAAGAAAGAATTTGAATTGGATCTTTCGCAGATTTCGCATCTCTGGCAAAACGGAAGCGTTGTCCGCTCGTGGCTGCTTGACCTCGCCGCCAACGCTCTCGATCAAGACACCGAATTGAAAGACATCAAACCCTGGGTCGCTGATTCAGGCGAAGGTCGCTGGACGGTCTTTGAAGCGATTGACTTGGACGTTCCCGCGCCAATCATCACGCTGGCGCTTCAAATGCGCCTCGCCAGCCGCGACGAAGAGAATTATCCCGCGCGCATGTTAGCCGCGTTGCGGAATCAATTCGGCGGGCACGCCGTCAAGAAAGCGGAATGAAAACAATGGAGTCAAACGTCTCCAGACGTTTGCGTTCAACGCTCGGAGCAAATTGACTATGGACAACATATCTTCTAACGAACTTCTCACCACCATCGTGATCTTCGGCGCGTCAGGCGATCTGACTCAGCGCAAGTTGATTCCCTCGCTGTTTAATTTATTTCGCAAACGACGCACGCCGAAAAAATTTCAAATCGTTGGCTTCGGCGGCACAGTTTTTACCGACGAACAATTCCGCGAACATTTACATAAAGGATTAAAAGATCTCGCAAGTTACAGCTTCACAGATGAAGAATGGAATGTCTTCGCGCCAAATTTGCATTACCTCTCCGGCAAATATACCGAAGCAAGCGACTTCGCCAAACTTGCCGAATATCTAACCCAATTGGAAAACGGCGAAGCGAATCGCCTCTTTTATATGGCGCTTCCGCCAACGCTTTTCCCCGCCATTATTGATAACCTCAACGCTTCGGGACAATTGCACGAGAACGGCGCGTGGCGGCGCGTGGTGCTTGAGAAACCGTTTGGCACAGACCTCGCCTCCGCGATCACGCTGAACAATCAAGTCCACAAAGCGTTGAACGAGAATCAGATTTATCGCATTGACCATTATCTTGGCAAGGAAACCGTGCAGAATATTTTATTCACGCGCTTTGCCAACACCATTTTTGAGCCAATCTGGAATCGCACTTACATTGACCATGTGCAAATCACCGTCGCAGAGAAAGTTGGACTGGAACATCGCGCAGGTTTTTATGACAGTATCGGCGTGTTGCGCGATATGTTTCAAAATCATCTTTTGCAACTGCTCACTCTCGTCGCGATGGAACCGCCCGCGTCTTTCAGCGCAAGTCATTTGCGAAATGAAAAAGTAAAAGTCCTCAGCGCGGTTCAGCCGATGACTCCAGAACAGGTCGCGACGAATACAGTGCGCGGTCAATACAAAGGGTATCGCAGCGAAGAGCAGGTCAATCCTAAATCTACTACGCCAACCTACGCTGCGCTTCGGCTTTACATCAACAACTGGCGTTGGAAGGGCGTTCCGTTTTATTTGCGCTCGGGAAAAAATCTCGCAGAAAAACAATCGCAGATCATCATCCAATTCAAAGAGCCGCCGCTTGCCATGTTCCCCATGCAAACGATGAAGCCGAATATGCTTGTGCTTTATCTGCAACCCGACGAAGGCTTGCACATTCGCTTTGAAGCGAAAGCGCCCGATACCGTCGCGGAAACCCGCTCGGTGGATATGGAATTTCGTTACGCCGAAGCGTTTGGCAAAACCGCGATTCCCGAATCCTATGAGAGACTTTTGCTTGACGCGCTGCAAGGCGACGCGTCGCTTTTCACCCGCGCAGACGAGGTAGAGACCGCGTGGTCGCTGATTGATCCCATTTTGCAAACATGGGAATCGCATCAGACTCCGCCGTTGGCAACTTACAAACCCGGCAGTTGGGGACCGCCCGAAGCCTACGACCTGCTCGCCCGCGACGGACGTCGCTGGCTGAATGAAGAAGCCAGTATGATGCTGGATAAAGAAGAATAAACAAAAAGGACATGGAAAACCATGTCCTTTTCTTTTTACAATCTCGGCAACACAATGGAGCGTTGACCTTGATACTTTCCTTTTTTATCCGCGTAAGAAATTTCGCATTCCTCGTCGGCTTCAAAGAACAGCACTTGCGCGAGTCCTTCATTCGCGTAAACTTTCGCAGGCAGCGGCGTGGTGTTTGAAATTTCAAGCGTGACAAAGCCTTCCCATTCAGGCTCAAACGGCGTGACGTTTACGATCAACCCGCAGCGCGCATAAGTTGATTTGCCTAAGCAAATCGTAAGCACTTTGCGCGGAATGCGAAAATATTCCACCGTGCGCGCCAACGCAAACGAATTCGGCGGAATCACGCAAACGTCGCCTTTGAATTCCACCATAGATTTCGGATCGAAATTCTTTGGGTCAACGATCGCGGAATGAACATTCGTGAAGATCATAAACTCATCCGCCACGCGCACGTCGTAACCGTAAGAGGAAACGCCGTAAGAGATCACTCCTTGACGAACTTGTTTATCAACAAACGGTTCGATCATTTTTTGTTCCAACGACATCTTGCGAATCCAGCGATCGGGTTTCAATCCCATGTTATTTCTCTCCTTGGGCAAAACGATTTTTTAGGCAACCATCATTTTATAACAAAAATTCAAATACGCAATTTCCAATTCCTACTTTATAATCGCCCCGCAGTTCAAAATTTATCGTCAAACACAAAGGAGAACTACAAAATGAAATACCTTCGCTTTCTTGGCAACGAAATTTTATTGGGCACATTGATTGCGGTCTTAAGTGTGTTTACCGCCATCTCCAGTTATCAGAGCAGTTTAGCGGGCGGCGAGCAAAATAACGCCGAGATCAAAGGCATGCAAAGCCTCAACGACGGCAACGCGGAATATCTCACAGAAAACCAAGCCATTGGACAAGATTACAACTACTACGATAATTGGTATCTCACCGAAACCAGCAACCCCGAAGCGGCAGATTATTACAAAGCCAATTTCTCGCAACAATTGCAAGACGCCATTGCCCGCGACCCCAACGCCGTATGGGACGAGAAATACTATACCGACATGGCTGTCACATCCGCCGATCTATTCAACAAATCGGAAGCGTATTTCAAACTCGGCTCCGATTGGAATGAGCGCGGCGATAAACTTCAACTGATTGTGATGATCATGGCGCTGGGCGTGGCATTCGCCGCTTGGGCGGCGCTGCTCAAAGAAGAAAGCAGATTACGCATGGTCTTCTCCTTTTTTGCAATCGCAATGCTCGTATATGGACTGGTCGCTTATTTAGGCGTCCCCGCCGTCGCCGTTGCTGTGTAAAGGATTGATGAAACATGACAAATAAAACATATCGTCAGACCATAAACGAATGGCGGCAAGAACGCAACGAAACCATCCGCAAAGAAAACGGCTGGCTTGCGCTGGTCGGTTTATACTGGCTGAAGCTCGGCAAGAACACAATCGGCTCCGCGCCGCAAAGCAAAGTTCAATTGCCCGAGCGCGCGCCCGCCAACGTCGGCTACCTTGACTTCAACGGAAGATCCGTCACGCTGCATGTCGCGCCCGATCAAACCGTGCAAGTCAACGGCAAAAAAGCGGACGCCCTTATCCTGCAAACCGATGAAGCGGAAGAGCCAAGTTTCGTCAACTTGATGGATATTCAATTTGTTGTGATTCAGCGCGGAACGCGCTTCGGCGCGCGGATATGGGACAACCAAAGCGAAAAGCGGCGCGACTTTCCTCCGCGCATCTGGTACGACATTGACGAGACCTTTCGCGTCGCCGCAACCTATACCGCCTACGACCGCCCCAAGATGAGTTACTTTCCCGGCGTGACCGGCGAAAAATCCGAATTCCCCGTTGAAGGCTATCTCTCATTTGAATTTGGCGGAAGCCATTATCAACTCGACGCGAATAAAGAAGACGACGGCGCGCTCTTCATCCGCTTTTGGGATTCCACCGCTAAAGATAAAACCTATCCCACCGGGCGTTACCTCGTCGCGGATCAAGAAGAGAACGGCGCGATTTTCCTTGACTTCAACAAAGCCTATTCGCCGCCTTGCGCTTTTACAGACTTCGCCACTTGCGTCTTTGCTCCCGAACAAAATCGTTTAGATTTCAAAGTGACCGCAGGCGAATTGTATCCGCGCCATTAACG
>JAVHOY010000068.1:7450-10060 GCA_036170295.1 bacterium | reverse complement strand
CCGCACGGCGGAGTCATACACATACACGGTTCAAGTTTAATCAAATCCATGTAAATGCGAGTGCGCGCAATCTCTACTTTATTTGCGCCGATCGCGACGATTTGATACCAGACCCAGCCCCTGCGAAAATACTGATGCCCGTCAATGGAGTTGGCATTCAAGTCGTAAGACCACATTCCATCGCTGCCGACAGGCTCCATGCCCATGCCTTTATTCCACTCGGTAAAATTTTTCGAGGTTAAACGGCGCAGACGCACAAACAAAGTAACGCTAAAAACGTCTTTCGGTTCGCTCACTTGCGCGGAAATTTTTATTTTCTGCGGCTTGCAAATTCCCCAATAAAAATTTTGTCCCGAAGTTTTCACCCACTCAAATCCGACATCGGGCGTTAAAGGCGTGGCGGTCGCAACCGGCGTAGAAGTTGGAATGCCGGGAAACGGAGTCGGCGAAATGTAAACATACGGGGGCGGAGTGATCGTGGCGTTGTAATCAATCGTTGCGATCTTAACAACTGTCGGCGAAGGCGTAATCGTCGGCGTGACCGTAGAAGTTGGCGTAATTGTGGCGGTTGAAGTTAAAGTCGGCTTGCGAGTTGGCGACGGCGCAACCGTTCCAAACGGAAGCGCGGAACAAGATTGTAAAAGAAAAAAACAGATAAAAATCATTCTACGCATACGCATCCTTCTTCGCGTTATATTACTACGAAATTTCGCCTTTCAAACTTTCGCCATCCACCGCAAGTAATTTAACTTTATCAAGTTCGTTCCAACGCGGCGCGGAAGCGACCGCCTTGACGCGCAGATAATTTTCCGTCCAGCCTTCCATTTGCCAGCCCCACTCGCCCATCTCGCTGGTCGATTCCCACAACGCCGACAGCGTCTGCCCGATAAATTTTTCTCGATATGATTTCGCGGATTCATCCAGCGCTTGACGCAGAATATGATTGCGCGACTTTCTTAATTCAGGCTTGATCTGCCCCTTCATTTTTGCCGCCCCCGTTCCCGCGCGCGGCGAATAGGTGAAGACATGCCCGCCCGCGAAATTGATTTCCTTAACGAACGCCAGCGACTCGGCAAACTCCGCTTCGGTTTCGGCGGGAAAGCCCGCGATCATATCGGTGGTAATCGCGGCGTTGGGAATTACATCCCTTGCGGCGCGGACGAGTTCGCGGAAGGAATCAGGCGTAGTCTTGCGCGCCATCCGTTTGAGGGTTGAGGAACTTCCGCTTTGCAGCGGCAAATGAAGGTGAGGCGCGAGTCGCGCGTCGTCCCACAACGAGAAAAAGTTTGCGTCCAAGTCCCAAGGTTCGAGCGACGAAAGTCTTAATCGCGGGGCGTCCGTTTCGCGCAAAATCGCTTTGATTAAATCGCGCAGATGCAAATTGAAATCTTGTCCCCACGAACCGAGATGCACGCCGGTTAAAACAATTTCCTTTGCGCCGCCGTCCAACGCAAATTGAATATCGGAAACGACGGCGACAAGCGGACGCGAACGGCTTTCTCCACGCGCGACAGTGGTGATACAAAACGTGCAATGATTATCGCAGCCGTCTTGCACTTTGATAAATGCGCGTGTGCGGTGATGAAGTCCGGGCAGCGGATTGCGGGAAAGCGGTTCAAGATCAAATTCAGAATTCAGAATTTTGAATTCTGAATTTAATGCAGCGACAAGGTTATCTTTTTGAGCGTTGGGAATCACTTGTAAAACGTTGGGAAGGTTTTGCGCTTCTTTAGGTTGAAGCGTTGCCCAGCAACCTGTGGCGATAATTTCTTTTACGCCCGCGCGCGCGATGTTGCGAATGATGCGCCGCGAATCGGAAGCCGCGTCGTTGGTGACCGCGCAAGTGTTCATCACCGCCATGTCCGCGCCTTCGGCGGAGGCGACAATCTCATGCCCGGCGGCGCGAAATTGCCGCGCCATAGATTCTATTTCCGCTTGGTTGAGTCGGCAGCCGATGGTATCGAGAAAAATTTTCATAGGGATTTATAGCGCGACATCAATATCGCGTTACGGTTTTAACACCACAAAGTTATCGAAGATAATATCCGCGCCGGGTTGAGCGAACGCGCCAGCCAACAAACCCACGTCGCCTGATTTGAGCGCGTCGTTTTGCGCGGACGCGACTTGAAATCCGTTGACATAAAACGTCAGCGTGCTGCCTACGCAATCGGCGCGCAAGTGATTGACCGCCAATCCTGTTTTTATATTTTCGTTGGATTGCAATTCTTTTTGACCCAGCAGAATCGCCTGACCGTTAAAGAATATGCCCGCGCCATAAAAACCGTCGCTGGTAATCATAAAAAAATAATAATTGTCGTTTGCGTAACGGCAGACCAACCCGATGCGATTCTCATCGGGTCCGCCGAGTTTGCCGCTATCCACTTCCATGCGAACATCGGCGAAGTTTTTGCGCGGCGTCGCCCAGAAATTTGTATTCAAGGCGTTGACCAAAATTCGGTAGCCGCCCGAGTCATAATCCATGATGCCTTCGTCAGCCTTGAAGCGATTGAAGCCAGAAGCCTGACTGGAGAAATCATCCTGAAACAAAACGCTGCCCGACGGCGCGGATAGGTCTTGCGGCGCAGAGCTCGCAGGGCTCGCAGGCGCGGC
>JAVHOY010000068.1:1207-7350 GCA_036170295.1 bacterium | reverse complement strand
ATCGCGGACATAAATTAATTCGCGGAAAGCAGACGCGCGATTCCCTTGCGCGAGATAGGTCAGCGCCAAATGAAGATGCGCGGAATTGTTTTGCGGGAAACGCTTGACAACATCCGCTAAAAATTTTTCGGCGTTGGCGTAACGGCTTGTGGAATAATAAAGATAGCCAAGCGCATCTAACGCCAGCGGATCGTTCGGCGCGATCTGCGCGGCTTTTTGCGCGGCGGGCAGCCCCACGTCCTCCACGCGCGCGCCGTTGTCGGCGCAAAAGACAGCCAGCAATCGCCAGTATTCAGATTCATTCGGCGCAAGTTCCGTTGCGCGTTGATACGCCGCCAGCGCGGAAATCAAATCGCCTGTTTTCAAATACGCGTCGCCAAGAGATGCGCGCCACGCGGGATTTTGCGGATCAGATTCGGCGGCGAGCAAATATTCCGCGAGCGCCTGCGAATATTTTTGTTGACGAGTCCAATACAATCCGCGCAAGGCGCGAACGGTTGCGGATTTGGAATCAAGCGCGACTGCGCGATCCAATTCGGCGCGACCTTCCTGACCTTCATGCTGATGCGCCTCGCCAAGCCACGCCCACGCTTCAGCGTTTTGCGAATCGGACTCGATAGATTTTTCAAATGCGGCGATGGATAAATTCCACTCTGCGACCAAACCCAACGCGCGCCCGATGGTTATCCATTGTTGAGCGGCGTCGGGCTGCGTCGCGGATAAGTTTAAGGCGGCGCGCAATGTTTGAACCGCAGGATCAAATTGAGGGTCGAGCGACGCGGCGCGCATCAATTCGGGCAAGGCAATTTCCGAATTCAGAATCGTTAACAAAACGCCGAGTCTGTAATGCGCGGAAGCGTTCTCAAAATCCAAATGAATTTGATTTTCAAGCGCGGCGCGTTCCGCAATCCATTTTTTTTGAGAACGATATGTAAAAGCGAGTCCTTCGTAAAATGCGGATGATTGATAACGCGCCGCGCCGTCTTCAAATGTTTTTTGCGCGGAAGTTAAATCTCCGATTTGAATATAACAATATGCCAGCGCAAGCCAACCTTGCTCGCTGAGTTTGGCGCGTTCGAGATAATAAATGGCAGTGGAATAATCGGGTTGTTTGCTGGCGGCGAGACCGATTTTTTCCTGCAAGTCGTTGCGCCAAAATAATATCCGCGCGGCGCGGAGATAGGCTTCGGTTGCGCCGCGATAATCTTGAGAGCGTAACGCGGCTTCTGCGTCACGAATCGCGCCGTATCCTGTAATGATAATGGCAGAAAAAATAAGCGCGAGCAAGATTATGATGACGGCAATAATTCGCTTTGGAAAAGACATGTCTCCATTATACATACGAGTTTGCGGCGCGACATAAATGCCGCGTTACAAATGGCAATTTTCAACCGCGTCATCCCATGACATAATTTTTTGAACAGGCAGTATAATCACAACCAATGAGCGCATTCTCTAATTTAATCCTAACTCAACTCACTGTGCCGCCGGGGGATTTGATCTATTACATCGTGCTCGTTTTCGCCATCGCCAGCGCGCTTCAATCGGCGTTTAATCACTGGCGCATTAGCGAATTTCCACAGGCGCGGCGAGCGTTCGTCGGACTTGGCGTTTTACTTTTAGCGCAAGTTATGATGTTCCTATTCAGCGGATTGGGCTGGCAGAATGTCGTCAACCCCACGCTGATTCTGCCGCCGATGGATCGCGCTTTTGTCCTCTTTGGCATTATCTGTATCACATGGTTATATGCTTTCCCCGAACCCAATCGCGTCGCGGATGCGGTTGCGATATTAGCGGGCTTTCTGGTCTTCATCGCGCTGGGATTAAGTTTAGCGTTATGGAAGACGCAAATGGCGGAATATAGTTACAACTTCACGGACGGCGATTGGTTCTGGCAGATTAGTTCTTTAATCGCCGCGCTGGTTGGCGTCGCAATTTTATCTGTCCGCAAACCTGACGGCATGTGGAACGGAATCATGTTGTTGGGAATCGGCGCGTTGGGTCATGCGGGACATTTGCTCGCGCATATTGACGGAAATTATTCAGGCATCGTGCGGCTTGCATACATGGCGGCGTATCCAATTTTGTTGACGCTGCCGCAGCGTTTTGCGAACAGCGGCTCTACGCCAACGCGCATTGCCGCGCCTGCGCGCTCCGCGATTGGAAAAAGCGACACTGAAAGTTTATCCGAGCGCCGACGCTACAGCACCGACCCGAAAACGTTTCAGGCGTTGCTTGCGCTGGCAGCCGAATCGACTCCGGCAAAAGTAAGTCAAGCCATCACACGCGCCATCGCGCAGACGATGCTTGCGGATTTATGCTTCATGCTTTATCTGACCGACGACAACAATCAAATGGTCATCGCCGGCGGATACGACTTGATCCGCGAAGATAGTTTGGACGGCGGTTCGCTTAATAAAAGCTCGATCCCCATGCTGACCAACTCGATCCAACGCGGACGTCCCTTACGAATGCCATCCAGCAGCACCTCCGCGGACATTAAGGGATTGAGCGACATTCTCGGTTTGCCAAATCCCGGTCACTTGTTAAGTGTGCCGATCATCACGCCCGATAAGGAAACGCTAGGCGGCGTGCTTTTGCTTTCGCCTTATTCAGATCGCGCGTGGACGGCGGAAGATCAATCTTTTCTGACGAGCGTTTCATCTTCTTTGGTGCCGATCATCAAACGCAGCCAGAAGATGAGCAAACTAGAAACGCAAAACGAACAAGCGCTGAAACAAGCGGCGGAGTTGGAACGCCACGCGCAAGAACTTAGCCAACAATTGAACGCGGCGCGCGCGGAGATTCAAAAAAACGCTTCGGTGGATATGGCGTCGTTACGAATAGCGCAGGAAGAATCGCAGCGCATCATCGAACAGTTGCAACTTGAAAACGCGGAATTACATTCAGGGAAAACCATCGCCACAACATCCGCATCCACAATGCAACTTGAACAGGAATTGAAAGCGGCGTTGCAAGAACTTGCCCATTTACAAAATCAAATGGGCGACGTCAGCATGAAAGCGCTGCAAGCCGAAAAACTTCAGGGACATATCAAAGACCCCGAGCAAGCTGAAGTGATCACATCTATCTCGCAGGAATTGCGCCAGCCGTTGTCTTCGATCATTGGATACACCGAATTGTTGCTGGGAGAATCGGTGGGCATTCTCGGCGCGTTGCAACGCAAATTTGTCGAGCGCATCAAAGCTTCCACTGAACGCATGAACAGCCTCGCCGACGATATGATTCGCATGGCAATGAAGGACACAGAAGCGAACGACCTTAAGATTGAACCCGTTGACTTAAACTCCGTGATTGATCAAGCCATGTCTCAGACCAGCGCGCAAGTGCGCGAGAAAAATATTTCCCTGCATCTCGATCTGCCCAAAAAGACGCCCGCCATTCAAGCAGACCGCGACGCATTGCAGCAGATTCTGATTCACTTGTTGCAAAACGCGGAGATTGCGACTCCCTACGAAGGGGCGATGAGTCTCAAAGTCCAGATGCAAACCGAAGGCGGGCTGGAATATATCCTGATCCAAGTTGCCGATTCGGGCGTTGGAATCGCGACAGAAGATTTGAACCGCGTCTTCACTCGCTTGTATCGCGCGGATAACGCCCTCATTCAAGGCGTGGGAGATAGCGGCGTGGGCTTATCCATTGCCAAGACGCTGACCGAGGCGCATCACGGGCGCATTTGGGTAGAAAGCAAAACGGGAGTTGGCTCGACGTTCAGCGTTTTATTACCGATCAACACGGCGATTAAAACTCCGCCAAGTAAAGGAAGCCAATAATGCAAGCGCGCGATGCGGGGAACGCGCTGGCCGTCGCGCTGATCTCGATCCTATTAATGATCGGGGCATTGTCCATTTCGCTGGTAGAGTTTGTGCCTGAGGCGACTCCAACGGAAACGAACATTGTGCCGCCTTCTCCCCTGCCGCTGACAGTTACATCCACGATAGAGCCAAGCGCCACACCGCTCGTTTTTGAAACGCCTACGGCGAGCGCGCCCACATCAACAAATACTATATCGCCGTCAACCTGCCCAATGCCAATAGGCTGGCGACAAATCAATGTGCAATACGGCGACACATTAAATGGAATCGCCATCCGTTATCGCGTCAATAAAGACGAATTGCGAATCGCCAATTGTTTATTAAGTGAAACGCTGATGGCTGGAACAATATTATATGTGCCGCCTGTCGCAACCAATACGCCCGCGATTTGCATTCAAGGCGCAGTAGGATGGGTACATGCATACATCGTTAAATCAGGCGATACGTTTTACGCCATCGCGTCGAATTACGGCACAAGCTCGGCGACATTGAAATTTGTAAACTGCCGCGTCAGCGACTTAATTTATGTGGGCGAAATTTTATGGGTTCCGAATGTCGCTACGCGCACACCTTATCCCACGCCATTACCCGGCGTTACAGCGACTCCCTTCCCCACAGATATAATCACAGAGACTGTTTTGCCGTTTACAGGGACGCCTTTTCCAAGCGAAACGCCTGTGCCGCCGACGCCAGTTCCAACCGATACGTTTGAACCTACGCCAACTCCGACGGCGTTTCAGTGAACAGCAAGTAGACAGGGTATGTTTCACCATCTGTCCATCAGCAAGCTGATGGACTCCAGAGTCGCAGGCAGTGCGGGACGATGTAACAACGAAACCAAATGAAATCAATTCCCTTTTACTTTATTTTTCTTGCGGTCTTATTGTCCGCGTGCGGCAGCGTTGCGGCGGCTGAACCAGCAGCGCAAGTATCCGCGCCGTTTGTGTTGATCACCTCCGCGCCGAATCCATCTCCCACGCCGACTCCCTTCCAACCCAATAACGCGCCTGAACTTGCGCTCATCCTCCCCACTGAAACGCCCTCTCCCACGCCAACAAATCCACCCGAAGCGACCGCGACTGCGGACTTCGCGCAAATATTTCCAACGGTTGCCGCGCCGCCTGTTGCGGAATCCGTTTTGGTTAATCCGACTCCGCTGCCGCCGCTGACCGATAATGAAACAGTCAATTTTCTTTTGATCGGTTCGGATAAACGCAGCGGCTCATCGTATCGCACGGATACTATGGTGGTGGCAATCGTTTGGCTTAATCAAGGACAAGTTTCGCTCATCTCTATTCCGCGCGATTTGTGGGTTTACATCCCAACGGTTGGAATGCAGCGCATCAACACCGCGTATGAAAACGGGGAAATTTACGGCTATCCCACAGGCGGAGATGGGTTGCTGAAAGACGCCATCACATACAATCTCGGCGTCCGCATTGACCATACCGCGATGGTTGATTTCGACGGCTTTCGCCGCATCGTGGATACGCTCGGCGGAGTTCAAGTCCCGGTGGCTTGCGCTTACACGGATTGGCGTTTGATTGACCCGACCTACGATCCTGAAAACGAAAATAATTGGTGGTTGTACACTGTGGGACCCGGGCAAGTTTTTATGGATGGCGACCTCGCGTTATGGTATGCGCGCTCGCGCTCCAAATCCAATGACTTTGATCGCGGTCGCCGTCAGCAGGAAGTGTTGCGCTCCATTTTCAATCAAGCGCTGAAGACAGATACGTTTAGCAAAATTCCCCAACTGTATAATGATTTTTCCAGTACGGTGATCACCGACCTTGGGCTTGCGGATATGTTGGGCATGTCGCCTTATGCGCCGAACTTTACCAACGCGACCATTCGCGGATATTACATCCGCCCGCCGTATGTGACTCCGTGGACAACGCCCGGCGGCGCGGCGGTTTTGCTGCCCAACGATGAAGCGCTGAAACAAATGCTGCTTGAAGCCACGACATTATCCAGTTATACGATTGCGCGCAAAACGATTACGGTGGAAATTCAAAACGGCTCGCCCGTTGATACTTTAGACGCGCTTGCCGCTTCGCGATTAAATTATGCGGGCTATCAAACTATCGTTTCAAACGCGGATAACCGCAATTACGCTTCGTCTGTGATCGTGGATTTCACGTCGAATCAAGACGCCAACGAAAGACAGGCGATCATCGCCGCGCTGAATTTATCTTCCGCAAATGTGATTTCGCTGCCCAATGGGAATCCCAACGCGCAATACGGCGTGATCCTCGGCGCTGATTATGATCCCTGCTTTCAGCCGCAAGACCTTTCGCATTAATT
>JAVHOY010000068.1:0-1107 GCA_036170295.1 bacterium | reverse complement strand
TTAACGCCGACAGAAACATTGCGGTTACAACAATCGCGCTTGCCCTTGCTCCGTGTACGGATACCCCAAATGCTCATACGCGGATTTGGTGGCGACGCGTCCTTGCGGGGTGCGATCCAAAAATCCCAATTGCAAAAGATACGGCTCGACCACGTCCATGATCGTATCCTGCTCTTCGCTGATAGATGCGGCGATGGTGTTCAAGCCGACGGGTCCGCCGTTATATTTTTCGATGATGGTTTTCAGCACGCGGCGATCCACTTCGTCAAGTCCAAGCGGATCCACTTGAAGTAAATCCAGCGCTTCTCTGGCGACATTTTTTGTGATGACGCCATCCGCGCGGACTTGGGCAAAATCGCGGACGCGGCGCAACAGCCGCAACGCCACACGCGGAGTCCCGCGCGCGCGCCGCGCCATTTCTACAATGCCGTCTTTCTCGGCTTCCACTTTCAACATCCCTGCGGCGCGCGTGACAATTTTTTTCATCGCTTCAATATCGTAATAATCCAAACGATAAACCGCGCCAAAGCGCGCGCGTAACGGAGCTGTGACCAAAGCCAAACGTGTCGTTGCTCCGACAATGGTAAAGCGCGGCAACTTCAAACGGATGGAGCGCGCCGAAGGTCCCTTGCCGATGACGATATCCAGCGCGAAATCTTCCATCGCGGGATAAAGCACTTCTTCCACTGCGCGTCCCAAACGATGAACTTCGTCAATAAACAGAACATCGCCGGCGCGCAAATTGGTTAAGATGGCGGCAAGATCGCCGGCGCGTTCAATCACAGGTCCCGCCGTTACTTTGACGTTGACGCCCATCTCGTTGGCAAGCACATGCGCGAGCGTTGTCTTCCCCAAACCGGGAGGTCCATAAAACAGAACGTGATCCAACGCCTCGCCGCGTTTGCGGGCGGCGTCAATCAGAATGGATAAATTTTCTTTAACCTGATCCTGCCCGATCAAGTCTTTCATTCTTTCAGGGCGCAGCGCATTATCCACGCGATCGTCGGGTTTGGATTCGGGGTCAAGAGGGCTGGGTGTTTTGCTCATGGGTGAGATTATAACAATGAATTCTCCCTCATCCCTAGCCTGAGGGCGCGAATTAAATCA
>JAVHOY010000067.1:0-4399 GCA_036170295.1 bacterium | reverse complement strand
TCTTCCTTATCATAGCGCATCGAAGCCATTTGCTGATACAACGTCCAGCGCGACTTGACGTCGTGTTGCGCTTCCTTCATCAATTCTTCAGCGCGACCTTCATCCATTTGCGTTAACATTTTGTAGCGCGTTTCGTTGTACGCATATTGAGAAAGCGGAATGCTCGGCTCTTTAGATTCAATCGTCAACGGATTTTTTCCTTCTTCAACAAGACGCGGATCGTAGCGATACATGGGCCAGTGACCCGATTGCACCGCAAGTTTTGCCTGTTCGAGACTCTTTGAAAGTTCATAGCCGTGCGCGATGCAAGGACTGTACGCGATGATCAGCGAGGGACCGTCGTACGATTCCGCTTCAAGGAATGCGCGCAACGTTTGCTGGTCGTTCGCGCCCATCGCGACGCGCGCAACATAAACATAACCGTAAGACATCGCGATCAAGCCCATATCTTTCTTCGGCATGGCTTTGCCGCTCATTGCGAATTTCGCAACCGCCGCGCGCGGCGTGGATTTGCTCGCCTGTCCGCCGGTGTTTGAATACACTTCAGTGTCGAGTATCAGAACATTCACGTTGCGTCCCGAAGCCAGCACATGATCCAAACCGCCGTAGCCGATGTCGTACGCCCAGCCGTCGCCGCCGATAATCCATACCGATTTCTCGACAAGATTATCCGCGAGGCTGATCAAATCTTTTGCGCGGCTGTCGTTGGACTTGGAGAGTTTATTCTTCAATTCCGCGATGCGTTCGCGCTGCGCCTGAATGCCCGTTTCGTCGCTTTGATTCGCGTTGACAATGGCGTTCACTAATTCCGCGCTCAATTCTTTCTCAAAGACTTTCGCCAACTCAAGCGCGTATTCTTTTTGCTTGTCAATCGTCAAGCGCATTCCTAATCCAAATTCGGCGTTGTCTTCAAACAGCGAGTTCGACCACGCGGGTCCGCGCCCATCGGCGTTGACCGCCCACGGCGTGGTGGGCAAATTCGCGCCGTAAATGGACGAGCAGCCCGTCGCATTTGCGATCACAGCGCGCTCGCCAAATAATTGCGAGACCAACTTGATGTAAGGCGTTTCGCCGCATCCCGCGCACGCGCCGCTGAACTCAAACAACGGGCGCAGCAACTGCGAATTTTTGATCGTGGATGGATTAAATAATTTTCTATCCATATCGGGAATCTGCAAGAAGAAATCCCAGTTCTTCGCTTCGGCTTCGCGCAAAGCAGGCTGCGGAGTCATGTTGATCGCTTTGCGTCCGACCGCGCTTTTATCTTTCGCCGGGCAGACTTCCACGCACAATGAACAGCCTGTGCAATCTTCGGGCGCCACTTGAATGGTGTACGCCATGCCTTGCGAAAATTCTTTGAACTTCGACGGCATGTGTTTGAAAGTCTCAGGCGCGCCCGCGACTAATTTCTCGTCGTACACTTTATGGCGGATGACCGCGTGCGGACAAACCATCACGCACTTGCCGCATTGAATGCACAGGTCTGGCTCCCACACGGGAATATTCAGCGCGATGTTGCGCTTCTCCCATTGCGTGGTGCCAAGCGGATAAGTCCCATCCGCAGGCATAGCGGAAACGGGCAGATCGTCGCCGTTGTAGCTGATCATCGGCGCGAGCACGTTTTTGACAAAGGCAGGCGCGTCGTTTGAAACGGTGGGTCTGCGCGTTGTCTTGGATGTAACCTTCGCGGGAACTTTGACCTCGTAAAGATTTTCAATCGTCGCATCCACCGCTTCAAAGTTTTTCTTCACGACCGCTTCGCCGCGCTTGCCGTATGTCTTTTCAATCGCATGTTTAATTTGCTCGATAGCCTGTTCGCGCGGAAGCACGCCAGAGATGGCGAAGAACGCCGTCTGCATAATGGTATTGACGCGCTGTCCCATGCCGGTTTTTTCAGCGACTTCATAGCCGTTGATGACATAGAACTTGAGTTTCTTTTCGATGATCGCAGATTGAACTTCGCTTTGCAACGTGTCCCAAACTTCATCCTTGCTCGACATGCTGTTGAGCAAAAACACCGCGCCTTCTTTTGCGTACTTCAAAATATCATAGCGTTCAAGGAAGCTGAATTGATGGCACGCGACAAAATTTGCCTGATTGGCTTCGATCAAATACGGCGCGTGAATCGGCTTGGAACCAAAGCGCAAATGCGAGATGGTCATTTGTCCCGATTTCTTTGAATCGTAAACGAAATAACCTTGCGCGAAATTATCCGTCTCTTCGCCGATGATCTTGATTGAATTTTTATTCGCGCCCACCGTGCCATCCGAGCCGAGACCGAAGAACACACAGCGCACCGTTTCAGGATTTTCAATGGAGAATGAATCGTCTACATCAAGACTGGTGTGCGAAACGTCGTCATTAATGCCAACCGTGAAATGCGTCTTGGGTTCGGCTTTCTTCAATTCATCCAAGCTCGCTTTGACCATCGCGGGCGTGTACTCTTTAGAAGAAAGTCCGTACCGTCCGCCAATGACTTTGACGCCGTCGCGCTTACCTTCAACCAACGCATTGACCACATCCAAATAAAGCGGTTCGCCTGATGAGCCGGGTTCTTTTGTGCGATCTAAAACTGCAATGCTCTTTGTTGATTTTGGCAGCGCCTTGAGAAAATGTTCGATGGAGAAAGGCAGATACAAACGCACGCGAATCAGCCCAACCTTCTCGCCTTTTTCCACGAGATAGTTGACCGTCGCTTCGGCGGTATCGCCGCCCGAGCCCATGATGACAACCACGCGCTCGGCTTCGGGATGTCCGACATAGTCGAATAAGTTGTAATGTCTGCCGGTGATTTGCGCGAATTGATCCATCACCGCTTGCACGATGGCGGGCGTGGCGGCGTAATATGGATTGACCGTTTCGCGCGCTTGGAAATAAACATCGGGGTTTTGCGCCGTTCCGCGCAGGACGGGGCTTTCGGGGTTAAGTCCTCTGGCGCGATGCGCGCGCACTAAATCTTCGTCAATGAGGGCGCGGAGCTCTTCGTCGGGCAAATAAAATATTTTCGCCACTTCATGCGAAGTTCTGAAACCGTCAAAGAAATGAATGAATGGCAAACGCGCTTTGAGCGTGGCGGCGTGAGCGATGGCGGCGAAATCTTGCGCCTCTTGCACCGAGCCTGAGGAGAGCAGCGCCCAACCCGTTTGACGCGCAGCCATCACATCTTGATGATCGCCAAAAATGGAAAGTCCTTGCGCGGCAAGCGAGCGCGCCGCAACATGGAAGACCGTGCTGGTCAATTCGCCCGCGATCTTATACATGTTGGGAATCATTAACAATAAACCTTGCGACGCGGTGAAAGTGGTGGTGAGCGCGCCCGTGGTCAACGCGCCATGCACCGCGCCCGCCGCGCCGCCTTCGGATTGCATTTCGATTACTGAGGGTATCGTCCCCCAAAGATTCTTTCTGCCTTTGGAAGTCCACTCGTCCGCGAATTCGCCCATCGTTGAGGATGGCGTAATGGGGTAAATGGCGATCACCTCGCTAAGACGATGCGCGACCGATGCTGTGGCTTCGTTGCCGTCAATGGTTACTACTGGTTGTTTCATTCTTGCTCCTTTGTAGGAATTTATTCAACGCGCAAGTGTATCCCCGCGGGAAGATTTGCGTTAGTTATATATGACTTAAATCCTTATGCCTGTTGTCACATATTGGATAAGAATTGTGGCAATAAAAACACGAAGGTTATAAGTGAATCTGATTACTGATTCGCCAACAACTCTGCAATGTGCATGACTCTCTGATATTTTCTCTGCCGATTTAATCCGCCCGCGATGTGCATGAGACAGCCCGCGTCAGTAACAATCAGCGTGGGAGATTGCGTCGCTTCAAGGTTAGAAATTTTTCGCTTCAGCCACTCCGCCGAAAGTTCGGGATGTTCGACAGACATCACGCCGCCGAAGCCGCAACATTCCTCCGCGTGAGGCAGCTCGATGAGAGTGGCGCCTTTGACGTTTGCCAACAGCGCGCGCGGTTGCTGATCCACGTTGATTCCGCGCAGGGTGTGACATGAAGGATGATAAGTCAATACTCCATCCCATTTTGAGCCAACGTCTACAACTCCCAATTGATCTACAAGGTATTCTGTAAATTCATAAGTCCGCGCGGCTAAAGATTGCGCGCGCGGATACCAAATTGAATCCCCTTCAAATAATTCCAAATAATTATGTCTGAACTGATGAGCGCACGAACCCGAAGGCGTGACGACATCGCCCGCAGCATTCTCAAAGACTTGAATCGTATGTTCCGCGACAGCGCGCGCATCCCGACGCAAACCCGCGTTGAATTGCGGCTGTCCGCAACAGGTTTGCTCGCGCGGAAAATCCACATCCACGCCGAGACGGTTGAGAATGTTCACAACGGCTTCCCCAGTTTCGGGGAAGAATGAATCCACAAGGCA
>JAVHOY010000066.1:0-1020 GCA_036170295.1 bacterium | reverse complement strand
TTCATAAACTGTTCCAAAAAGCGGAGCATGACCTCGTGTCTTTGTTCCGCTATTTTTTTCGCGGTGGGCGTATTCATCATCTCTTTGAGCAGCAATAATTTTTCATAAAAGTGATTGATGGTGGCGCTCTTGCTGTTTTTGTATTGCTCAAAGGTCGCGTGCATTTGCGGCGGAGAATCGGGATCGTACATCATGCGGTTTTTATATCCGCCATACGCAAAGGCGCGCCCGATTCCAATTGCGCCGATGGCGTCGAGTCTATCGGCGTCCTGCACGATAAATCCCTCCAGCGAGTTCATTTTATTTTCCACGCCTGCGCCTTTATAGGAGACGCGCGCGATGATCTCGCAAATTTGCGCGTTGACTTGCGAATCCACGCCGCAAGATTCCATCCACGCTTTTGCGCGGCGCGGCGTTTCGTCTTCGTCCTCGTTGAATTTCCAATCGTCGAGGTCATGCAGTAACGCGGCGAGTTCCACGATGAAGACGTCCGCGTTTTCGCGCTCGCAAATCGCCAACGCATTTTTCCACACGCGATAAATATGCCACCAATCATGCCCCGAAGAATCGGCTTGAAATTCGCGTTTGATATATTCGGCTGTCTTTTGGATGACGAGTTGTTTGTTCATTTTTTTAATTGCAGATAAACGCGCTGAACAGGCGGAAGAGTCTTTTCATAGTTTCTTTCTACATTCATCGCACGGACACAACGCGCGAAGATAATGCCAGTTGAAGATGCCGTAATCGTGACCGTCTTCCCAGACGATGGTCAGCGCGTAAGAGCCGACCGCGACGACGTTGGCAAGGCGCGTGGCGGGCGAGTCATCCATTTGTTTGGCGAACACCTCTTCATCCGGTTCGGATTTCATATTCTCATGTCCGCCGCGACACGAAGCGCAGGGACACGCGGCGCGAAGCAATCCAAACGGATAAACGCTGGCGTGTCCATCGCTCCATGTAACGGTAAATTCTTTTTTGCTTTTGTTGGCGTTTACGCCTGTGGGTCTTTCAGTCATTTGC
>JAVHOY010000065.1:0-1024 GCA_036170295.1 bacterium | reverse complement strand
GATTTATCATCTGCCTGAAAATGCCATCGTCGTTGGTTCGGATGAACACGACGCGTTGCGCGTCAGCGTTGCGGGCGCGAGCGCGTATATCAAAGTCGCGGATGGCTGCCGCCGTCCGTGCGCGTTCTGCGCGATTCCGTTAATTAAGGGAACGGCGGTTTCGCGTCCCGTTGAATCAATCATCAACGAGGCGCGTCAACTGCGCGACGCGGGTGTGCGCGAGTTGGTTCTCATCGCGCAGGATACGACCGATTACGGTCACGATTTGGGGATGAAAGACGGGCTCGCGATTCTGCTTGAAACCTTAACGGATTCTGTCCCCGATATGGATTGGATCCGCGTGATGTATTCGTATCCGGGTTACGTCACCGATAGATTGATCGAAGTAATGGCGACGCGCAAACAAGTTTTGACTTATCTTGATATGCCCTTGCAGCACGCGCATCCGCAGACGTTGAAGCGCATGAAGCGTCCGTCGAATATGGATTGGGTTTATAAGACGCTTGGAAAAATGCGCGCGACGATTCCCGACCTTGCGATTCGCACCACCTTCATCGTCGGCTATCCCGATGAGACGGATGAAGAATTTGAAACTTTATATAATTTTGTCAAAGAGATTCGCTTTGACCGCGTGGGCGCTTTCCAGTTTTCATTTGAGCCGGGAACGACTTCCGCGCCGCTGGGAGATTCAGTTCCCGCCGAAGTGAAGCAAGCGCGTTACGAGCGTTTGATGGAATTGCAGCAAGGCATTTCGTTGCAGGTGAATCAATCCTATGTCGGCAAGACGCTGGATGTGTTGATTGAAGGATTCGACAACGGCATATCTATTGGGCGCTCGTACCGCGACGCGCCCGAAATTGACGGCATGGTTTTTGTGGAAGGCAAAGCGAAAATCGGCGAGATTGTTCCCGTAAAAATCAGCGGCGCGATGGCGTATGACTTGACGGGGATGCTGGCTCAACGGTTGATACAGTTATAAAAAAACCTCCGAGGTTTTCAAGACCTCGGAGGTTTGCGTTTAATT
>JAVHOY010000064.1:0-1029 GCA_036170295.1 bacterium | reverse complement strand
GTCGCGGTCTACAAAATAATTATCGAGTTCAAGCGGAAAGGGAGAAACGCCGCGCGCCAACAATTGAACAGCCAGTCTGCGCGACATGGTGGTTTTGCCGGACGACGAAGGTCCCGCGATGAGAATGATGCGCGCATTATTTTGCGCGATCTGCTGCGCGATGTCCGCGACGTTTTGTTCGTGCAGCGCTTCGGAGACCAAAATAATTTCATCGGCGCGCCCGTCTTCAATGGCGTCGTTCAACGCGCCGACGTTGTCAATGTTGAGACGAGTCAGCCAATCGCCGTATTGTCGAAAAGTCTTGAGCAGTTTGGGATAATCGCGCAGCGGCTCGATCTGCGTGGGCGCGTTGCGGCGCGGAAATTGAAGCGTGAATCCGCCGCCGACCGGTTTGAGATCGAACCAGCGCAGACAGCCTGTGGACGGCACCATGTAACCATGCAGATAATCCATGCGCTCGCCAAACATATACAGCGTAAGGTAATCTTTTTGACGATGCGAGAATAAGCGGACTTTATCTTCATAGCCCAATTTTTTGAAATATTCGATGGCTTCTTGAATGGGGATTTGTTTGCGTTGAAACGGGCGGTCTTCATCCGCCAATTTTTTCATGCGCGCTTTGAGCGCATCCAATTCAGTTTGAGTCAGCGAGCTGCGTCCCGCCACCTGACAATAAAATCCGCCCGAAGATACGGAATGATCAATGGTTAGTTTAGCGTCGGGGAAAATTTCGCTGAAAACAATTTCAAGCAGAAAAACCAGCGAGCGGCGATAAATACGCGCGCCGTCGGCGGTATCCATAGTGACGGGGGTGCAATGCGCTTCGATTTCGATGGGAAAAGTTAACTCGTGAATTTCATTGTTGATGATGGCGGCGACAATCGGCGCATTGAAATCGTCTTTTACTTTTTGCAGGAACTCCCCCACTTGCGCGCCGCGCGGACCTGACAAAACGCGCCCATCGGAAAGATGGAGTTCGACGATTGGATTGGGTTGAACGATGGCGATGGTCATGGGATTGCATCCGTT
>JAVHOY010000063.1:0-1032 GCA_036170295.1 bacterium | reverse complement strand
AGCGACGAGCGCATTTCATTCGTTTCGCCGCGCGCCACCTGCGCGGAAAATGTCGGCAGCGCGGCAATCGCAATCGCTTGCGCGATGACCACTTGCGGCATGGTCATAATTTGCCACGCATATTTGATTGCGGCGAGCGAGCCTTCGCTCAATCCGCTGGCGATGATGGTGTTGACCACGAAGTTAAGTTGCACAATGGCAACGCCCAAAAGACGCGGCGCCATCAATCTGCCCACTTCGCGCACGGCGGGAATGTTCAATCCGAGCGATGGAAAATATGCGCGTTCGGGAAGTTTCAGCAAGCCGGGGATTTGCACCACAAGATGAAGCGCCGCGCCAAAGACCGCACCCCATGCGAGTCCGTAAACTCCCATGGATGGCGCAAGAAAAATTAAACCCAAAATCATGCCAATCCAATACATGCTGGGCGCGAGCGCGGGCAGTAAAAAATTTTGATGCGAGTTGAGAATGCCCATCAACAATCCGCTCACGCCGAAGATGGCGGGCGCGATTAATAAAATCCGCAGAAGCGACGCGGCGACTTCCTGCTGGTCTGCGGAAAATTTTGGCGCGAGGATGTAGCGAATAATTTGCGGCGCAAGTAACGCAGAGATTATGCTCAACGCGCTTAATAAAATCAAAATGATGTTGACGATGGACGAAGCGAGTTTCCACGCGTCGCGTTTTTCTCCGCGCGCGAGAAAGCCCGCGAAGGTCGGCAGAAACGCGGAAGATAACGCTCCGCCCGCGACGAGGCTGAAGATCAAATCGGGATAGGTGGACGCGGCGTAGAACGCATCAATGGCGCGGTCGGTGCCAAAGGCGCGCGAAATTAAAATCTGGCGCGCGAGTCCGATCAGGTTGCTCAACGCGAACGCGAACATCACCGTGCCTGCCGCGCGCGCAATTTGTTTGTTTGAGGTTTCTGTCATGGGGAGGGATTATAACAATAGACCTCTTGCAAAAGTCTTTTTGCCACAGAGGTCACAGAGAAAAAAAAAGAGTTTTAAGAGCTGATGTTACGCACCCTCA
>JAVHOY010000062.1:8151-19271 GCA_036170295.1 bacterium | reverse complement strand
TCTAAGATTTTCACAAGCGCGGATTATACTCCAAAATTCAGCGGGTGAATTTTGGGAGTTAGCAATCATTACAAAGAGACAACTTGCTTTGTCTTCTGCGATTCGATTGCAGCCAGCGCCATTTGTAAAGCGCGGATTCCATCTTCAAGCGAGCAAACTGGTTCTGAGCATCCTTTTGTCACTTCAATGAAATGCCGCGTCTGCGCGATGAATAATTGATTGCGGTCAAATCCTTCGGGCGGCGAGAAAGTTTGCGAAGTCGGCGCGGACGGATTATCAGAGTAAGAACCAAACGGCGCAGGGAAACGCTCAAAGCGCAGAGAGCCGTCCGCGTTGTTCCAAAATAAAGTTCCGTTTGTTCCGACAATTTCTAAAGTATGTTTTGGCGGGCGTTGAACATAATTGACATGCGCGCCGCCGATTGCGCCGCTCGCAAATTTCAAACCAATTTCCGCAACGTCTTCCACGTTAATTTCAAGCGGAGAAATATGTCCGTTGAACGACCAAACCGATTCAACTTCGCCGAGCAGAAAACGCAAATAATCCAGCGGATGCGTCAGCGTGGCGATCACGCCGCCGCCCAACTCGGCGCGCGCGGCGTAACTTGCGCGGTAATCTTCCCACGGATGCCACTGCGGAAGATACTCGCCCCAATGCGCGTGGACGGTGAGAATTTTTCCAAGCGCGTTTTGTTGAATCAATTCCCGCGCTTTATTGAGTGTTGGATGATAACGAAACTGGAATCCCACGAGAATTTTGCTTCCGCTTTTTTGCGCGGCATTTTGTAATTCATCCAATCTTTCCAGCGAATGTGAAACGGGCTTTTCAAGCAAAATCGCGCAGCCCATTTCAGCGGCGGGAATGGCGATATCAAGATGCAGCGCGGTGGGATTCGCAACGATGACCGCATCGGGTTTATGTTTTTTCAGCGCGGTTTGCAAATCGGTTTCAACGGGATATTCAGCAAATTCATCGTCGGGTAAAGTTGCTTTGCGCGTACGATATAGCACAAAATCATTTTCGCCCAATGAAATTAAATTTCGCAAATGACGACGACCCATTGAGCCAAGTCCGGCAATTAAGAATTTCATTTCACTCCATTTTTTCGTAACACGACATTTATGTCGTAACTACCAATTCAAATCCTTTTCATACTTCCACTTCATCAACATTTCGCCAGCGACTTCTTTGAAAATGGATTTATCTTTTTCAATGAACAATCGCTGCCAGTTACCCGCCTGTCCTTTTGGAAGAAAAGACGCGATGCCTTCATTGCGTTTGGATTGCCACTCTTCATCGGGATTTGATTCCATCTCAGATTTGATCTTATCCCCAAGCAGCGCGGAGATTTCTCTCACGCCCAAAAACTTCCATAAGCGCGACATTTCTTCAAACGGCTGGTTTAACAAATCTTCATAGCGCAGTCCAAAAAACTGTTCGCCAAACAGCCTCCGTCCTTCGTCCTCTGTCTCTTGCAAATCCAGCGCCCAACTATTGGCAACGCGCGCAATAAACGCTTCAGTGAAAATCGAGCGCGTTCCATTTGTAAACGGCGTTGGGTCTTTTCGCAAATCAGCGACGATGCGCTTATCTTCGGCGGTCAGGAATTTCGATTCTTCCACGAAGTTGCGGAAGCGCTCCGAGATTAATACATCGCGCCCGTCGCGGACGATGCAGATCATTTTCGCGTCGGGATAAATCGCGCGCATATCGCGCACCGCCTGACCATGTATGGTGGACGAGGGACTCTTGTCGCCGACGATCCTCTTTCCTTCGCGCGCCGCATCGCGTTCCATGATGAAATCAGCGGAGGCGCGCAACACCAGCGGAGAGAGATCGCGTCCCAAATTCCAGCGATTCGATTTGCGCGTTAGCCACTCCTCCGCTTCAGGCGAATCCACCAATGATTTGAGCAGCGGTTTGCGCGTGAAAAAATGCGCCTGATAATTTCCATGCACTTCGGGATGCAGCCGCGCGAGCCGCAAAAGCAGCGTGGTGCCAGAACGCGCATGACCGAAGATGAAGAACTTTTCGCGCGGGAAGAATTGTTTGACCTCGGCAACTTCCTCCGCTGTGACGGCAGGGATGGGATTGCGCTGTTTCTTTTTTGGCTCGCCCTTAATGAGAATGCGGGCGGCGGATTTTAGGCGAGCGAATAATTCCATTTACTTATATTCTCCAAAGGTTATTATTCCCACAGATCTTCTAATCGCTTGCGCCCTGCTTCTACAGATTTCTTTTCAAGGAATTTTTTCATTTTCGACCATGAAGTTTTATCTATCATTTGCGGCATGGGTAGGGATTCAGCGTCGTCAAAATAAGACAAGGCGCGAGTGGCGTTGACCGGAAATGAACGTACTTTTGCGTATTTAACAGACGCAACTTGAAAGAGAGAATCTAAAGAGACCTGCTGCAGAATGAAATATAAATCCACCATATCTTTGCGCGTGCCGCGATTAATAATGGCGGCAAGTTTCATTGCGCCGATCTCTTCCACGCCGGCAAGGCGGATATTATTTACTAAAAGAGTTGGTTGTACCAATGGATATAAATTTAGATGGAAGAAACTAACCCCGACTCCGCGCCAATTCGCTACAAACGTAGAATCTTTATCGTAAATAATTTCAAACGTTGGATCGTCTAAAGCAGCGCGTAAAACAGATCGTTCGCTAGGTCCGACTTCGTTTGTTTGTTCTGAAAAAAAATCCAAATCAACTGAGAAACGGTGTCCGAAGTGCAGCGCCAACCCGGTTCCGCCAGCCAAATAAAAATTTTTAGTAAGTTCTATTTTTTCAAGCAGGCGAAAAGCGTCTTGCGTTATAGACGTAAGAGATTCCCAATGCGGTTTTTTGAGCGTTAGTGATTCCATAGTTCCCCTTTAGAGACGGAAAACGGCGATCTTTTCCATTTGCGGACGCCGAGTAATTTGCGCCAGTAATTAAACGTAACAGGTTTTAACCCTCGCTCGCCATGTTCGCGCAAAAACAAGCGGATGCGCTTGCTTCGATAAATTTCAAACAACCAACGGATTTCATCCCATGTGCCAAATTCAAGAACGCGCTGAATGATCAAATTTGCGTCGCGGGCAAAGTCAAGTTGCGCGGCGTCATATTCCTGAAAATAAGGCTTCAATCCAGCGGGAATTTTTAGGGAAATCAGGGTGCGCTGCATGTCGTTATTATAACGCCAAGACAATCATTGCTTGATAAAAGGTTCGCTAATACCCAATGGGCGACTCTTTTGCCAAAATCATTTTGGGACGCTGACACTTGCGCCGCGCTGTCCGCTTTCAGCGTGCAACGCAGGTGTAAACGCAGAAAAACGCGGATAAATTCTCTTTACATCAGCGTTCATCTGCGTCCAATAAAGGCGAAATTAAGAGTTGCCATTAGGCTCGCTAATGAAATCCTATCACTTCATTGCTGATCCAAATCGCCGCTACATTGGCGGCATCTGTGACGCATAAATATTCGGCGGTCTTTGCAACGGAAGGCGTGTCAATATATCCATATCCCCAGTAACAACCCGCGAGGACGGTTTGCGTACTGGTTTCGTGATTTCCTAAATAGAATGTATATGTGCCGCACTCGCCCAGCGAATTTGGCGCGACCATTCCGAAAGAAAGCGGCGAGACTCTTCCATCTGATTTGTTGACGAGTTCAATTTGCACCGTTGCTCCTTTTGGCTTAGTGGGCGGAACATCGTTACATGGATCCGCTGTGGGGTTGCCCGCTGGAACAGTGGATTGCAAAGGCGGAATGGTTGGAAATGGAACAACGCTGGGAAAGGGCGTATGTGTGGGCGGAATGGCTGTCGGCGCGGAAGTAGAAGTCGGCATGGCTGCCTGCGTCAATGTCACTGCCGCCCAAGCGTTTGCGACGGCGCTGGCTTTTACATCGTCAGCGCTCATTGTGGGCGCGGACGAATTTCCGCAGGCAGATAAACCAGCGACAATTAAGATTGCAAGAATAAATATAAATTTCTGATTCATTTTTTCTCCGTTACAGGATATTTTTACCACAATTATTTGTCTAACGCATTGAGCGATATTCCCTGTTTCCTTGTATACTTGCGCTATGTTCATCACACTCGAAGGTCCCGAAGGCTCTGGCAAGACGTCGCATATTCCGCATCTCGTTGCCTACTTGCGCGAGCAGGGACATATCGTTTTCCCCACCCGCGAACCGGGCGGCACAACTATCAGCGAGCAGATCCGCGATATTTTGCATGACATGAAAAACGCGGAGATGCATCCGCGCACCGAGACATTGCTTTATCAAGCCGCGCGCGCGCAGATCGTGGAGCAGGTCATCAAGCCGCGACTTGCCGCGAACGAAATTGTGATCTCTGACCGTTATTATGATTCCACCATCGCGTATCAAGGGTATGGGCATCAACAAAATCTGGATGAAGTCCGCGCGCTGGTGAAATATGCGACAGACGGGTTGACTCCCGATTTGACGATTTTACTCGACCTCGATGTGGAGATCGGCTTGAAGCGCAAGACTCAAAACGCTGCGGAATGGAATCGCATGGACGCGCTGACGGTGGAGTTTCATCAGCGCGTTAGAAATGGATATTTAGAATTGGCAAAGCAAGAACCCAATCGCTGGGCAGTCATTAACTCCGCGCAAAAATGGGATGATGTTCAAAATGAATTGAAGCGAGTCATTGCGGCGAGATTGAAAAAATAAACCGATATAATAAGCGCCTATCGTCCAAACTTAACGAAGGCTAGCCATGTATATATTTTCCAGTTCCCTAATCCCGTTGATCGTTGGCGCGCTGACGTCGGCTATTCTTGCCGTTTATATTTGGCTTCACCGCCGCGCCGCTGGCGCAACTCTGCTGGCGATTATGATGGCGCTGCTCTTCTTTTGGAGCGCGACGTACATCATGGAATTGGCGGCTACAACGTTTGAGATAAAAATCCTGTGGAAAAACGTTAGTTTTATTTTTATCGCGTTCACCCCGCTGGCTTGGCTGGCGTTTAGCGTTGAATACACGGGAAGTCAAGCGTGGCTGCCTTCATCGCGTTTGAAACTATTGCTGCTCATTCCCATCTCGACCTTGATTGTAATTTTTACGCCCGCGTTAAATTCATGGTTTTGGGTCAGTCAGGAATTGGTGCGCGAGGGATCGTTTCTATTGATCCACCGCGAATACGGATGGTGGTATTGGAACATTCACGCGATCTATTCCTATGTCTCGATGCTGCTCGGCGCGGCATTGCTTGTCCGCGCTTTGTTGAAATGGCCCAAACAATATCGCGGACAAATGATTTGGACGTTGTTCGCCATCAGCATTCCGTGGGTGGCGAATATCATTACCATTTTCAAACTGCTTCCAATTTATATTGACCTCACGCCTTTTGCGTTTGCCATTACCGGACTTGGCTTGACCTTCGCGGTGGTTCGTCATCGCATGTTGGAACTTGTCCCGATTGCGCGCGAAGCCGTCATCGAAGGCATGGACGACGGCGTGATGATGCTCGACTTATTCAATCGCGTCGTGGATATTAATCCCTCCGCGTCAAAAATGATTGCGTTCAATGGCGAGATCATCGGCAAAGATGTCGCGCAAGTCTTGGCGCGTTGGACGCAACTTGTTGAAAAATATAAAACGCTCGCGCAATCCAAAGACGAAGTTTTATTGGAAAGAGAAAATGCGCGGCGATGGTTTGAATTTTCACGCACGCCGCTTGCCGATAAAAAATCAAATTTGATTGGCAGCGTCATTGTGGTGCGCGATATTACGCAACTGAAAGAAACGCAAGAAACTTTGCAGCAAGCGCGAGATGCGGCGGAAGCGGCAAACCGCTCGAAGAGCGTCTTCCTTGCCAGCATGAGTCACGAAATTCGCACGCCGATGAACGCGGTCATGGGCATGAGCGGATTACTGCTCGATACGCCGCTCACAGCGGAACAGCGCGAATTCGCCGAGACCATCCGCTCCAGCAGCGACTCGCTGTTGACCATCATCAACGAGATTTTAGATTTCTCAAAAATTGAAGCGGGGCGACTTGACATTGAACATCAACCTTTTGATTTGCGCGAGTGTATTGAAAGCGCGTTTGATCTCGTCACGCCGCAAGCCAGCGACAAGGGTTTAGAACTCGCGTACATCGTTGATCCGCTTGCGCCCGAAGCGATTTACGGCGACGTGACTCGTCTGCGCCAAACTTTTGTGAATTTATTAAGCAACGCGGTCAAGTTCACTGAAAAAGGCGAGATCGTCATGGAAGTAAAAAACGCGGACGATCTGCTTTATTTTTCAGTCAAAGATACCGGCATCGGAATTCCGCAAGACCGCATGGATCGTCTCTTCCGTTCTTTCTCGCAAGTGGATTCTTCGACCACGCGCAAGTACGGCGGCACGGGCTTGGGTCTGGTCATCAGCAAACGCCTCGCGGAAATGATGGGCGGAAGCATGTGGGCGGAGAGCGAGTTGGGCAAAGGCTCCACGTTCCATTTTACGATTAAGCGCGAAGCGTCCGCTCCCATTTCAAAGAAACGCATTGACAAAGTTCTTCCGCAATTGGAAGGCAAGCGCATTTTAGTCGTGGATGATAACGCGACGAATCGCCGCATTTTGAATTTGCAACTGCAAGCGTGGAAGATGATTGGCGTCGAAACCGCTTCGCCGCGCGAGGCTTTGGATTGGGTCGCGCGCGGAGATTCTTTCGACGCCGCGATTCTTGATTATCAAATGCCCGAAATGGACGGCGCGCAACTCGCGGCTGAAATTCGCAAACAGCGCGACGCGCGCGCGTTGCCGCTGATCATGTTAACTTCGTTTGGAAGCAAAGACATCGCGACGAATCCATTTGCGTTTTTTCTGACCAAGCCGATCAAACCTTCGCAGTTATACAACGCGCTGGTCGGCGTGTTGGCAGAAAACAGCGTAGCGATTCCCGCGCGCGAAGCCAAACGCTTTGAATACGACTCTGATTTGGGCAAGCGCATCCCGTTGCAGATTCTTCTCGCGGACGATAACGCCGTCAATCAAAAACTTGCGACGCGCATTTTGGAACGCATAGGCTATCGCGCCGATACTGTCGCAAATGGATTGGAAGCTCTCGACGCGCTGCGCTTGCGCAACTACGATCTGATTTTGATGGATGTGCAAATGCCCGAAATGGACGGTTTGGAAGCCACGCGATTTATCCGCCGCGAATTTGACGCTAAACGCCAGCCGTACATCGTCGCCATGACCGCCAACGCCATGCAAGGCGACCGCGAAGAATGTCTCGCCGCCGGCATGGATGATTACGTCAGCAAGCCGATTGACGTGAAGGAATTGCAAAGAGCGCTGGAACAATGCGGGAATATGGGCGGATCGCGATCTGCCCATACGGTTTGATACAATCCAAATATGTCACCCAACCTTCATCTTTTCTCCACGCCCGGTCAAAATAATATCAGCGACATTGTCGCAGCCAGCCGTCCGTATTTGGAAAATAAAGACGACCCTATCATCGCGTATATTCCGCTAGCGTCTCTTTATGCAGAGAGATGGCAGGACATGAACGAGGAATCCTTCAAAGGCTTGGCGCATTTCCAAACTGTCAGCGCCGAGTTGATGACTCAAAAAGAGATTGAAAAAATTCTACGCGACGCGTCGTTGGTTTATATCCCCGGCGGAAATACTTTTCTGCTCAATCATCGTTTACATACCTGCGGAATGATGCTGTATTTGAAAAAGAGAATTCAGGCGGGTTTGCCGTTGGTCGCTTTCAGCGCGGGCGCAATTTTATGCGGACCCAATATTCTTACCTCTAAAGATATGAACACCGTTGGAACGTCTTACTTTGACGGATTGAACGTCACGCCGTTTAATTTCTCTCCGCATTATCCGCTGGATAGATACGGTCAGGCTGTAAAAGATGAATGGCTTGCGGATTATCACTTCTTCCACGACAATCCCATCATCATGTTAGCCGACGGCGCGTATGTCAAAGCGGACGGGCGCAAGACAATCCTTGTCCGCGGCGAGGCGTGGATTTGGCGCAAAGATCAGGAAAAGAAAAAACTTGAAGAAGGCAGTTCGATTGCGTTATAAAGAAACGTTCAAACATGTACATGTTTGAACGTTTCTTTATTATTCCTCTTGCATCCATCTTTTGACCGCTTCGCGCGGATGTTGATATTTCAGCATCGCATCCAACAATTGATTGGGATCGCTTTCGCAACATAATGATTTGCGATGTTCGCTGAAAATAAATCCTTCGGTCACGGCATGATCAATGGCGGCGAGGATTGGTTCGTAATATTTTTTCACGTTCAATAAGCCAATTGGCTTTTCATGCGCGCCGGTTTGCCCCCAAGTAATCGCTTCAAACAATTCATCCCATGTGCCGTATCCGCCGGGCAGCGCAATGTAACCTTCGGCGAGTTCGTGCATCCGCGCTTTACGGGCGTGCATATCCGCAGCGACGTCCATGCGCGTCAATCCAATATGCGCGAGCGCGGGCGTATTCATCGAAGGGATAATTACGCCGATGACTTCTCCGCCCGCAGCGATTGCTCCGTTTGCCACTTCTCCCATCAGCCCAGTTTTACCTCCGCCATAAATCACGCGGATATTTTTCTCCGCGAGGATTTTTCCCATTTCCCGCGCAGCGGCTTTGTAGTCCGCGTGAACCGCGTCGGCTGATCCGCAAAAAACACAAATTGATTTCATAGTCGTTTCCTTTTGATGATGTGGCGCGATATTCATATCGCGTTTTCAGAATGATAACAGGTTAGAGTTCCGTTAGCGCTCCCTTTGGGCGCTTGACGCGCGTCTTGTGAGGTGATAACAATAACGCTATGGACTATAAAGATTATTACAAAATTCTTGGCGTGGAGCGCAAAGCCAACGCAGACGATATCCGCAAGGCATACCGCAAACTTGCTATGCAGCATCATCCCGATAAAAACCCCGGCGATAAAAAGGCTGAGGATAAGTTCAAGGAAATCAACGAAGCCTATCAAGTTTTAAGCGACGCGCAAAAACGCGCGCGCTACGATCAACTCGGCAGCGCGTATACGGACTTCCGTTCAAGCGGCGGACGCCCTGACGATTTCCGCTGGGATGAGTGGGGCGGCGCGGGCGCGCGCGGCAGAGCCGCCAACGCGGACGATGTATTCAGCGGCGGAAATTTTTCAGATTTTTTCAGCGCCATCTTTGGCGACGCGATGCGTTCTTCCATGCGGAATCAGCAAGCGCCGCAAAGTTATCAGCAGGAAGTGGACGTCACTTTTGACGAGGCATTCAGCGGCGCGTTGCGTCAATTGCAAACCAATGGACGCAAATTACAAGTGAAGATTCCCGCCGGCGTGAAGACAGGCTCCAAAGTCCGCGTAGCAAATGCGGGTCCCGATGGCGGCGATCTTTATCTCATTGTAAATATTACGGACGAAGGAAAGTTTGAACGCAAAGGTCAGGACTTGTACACAACATCCACGCTGAGCGTTTTTACGTTGATGCTCGGCGGCGATACGGAAGTGGAAACGCCGACGGGTAAAGTGAAATTGAGCATTCCCGCAGGCACGCAGATTGATCAAGTTTTTCGTTTGGCGGGACGCGGAATGCCGCATTTGAAAGATCCAAAAACAAGGGGCGATTTGTATGTGAAACTAAAAGTCCAGATCCCAAAGTATCTTTCGGCGAAGCAACGGGAATTAATCGAGCAAGCTTCTATCATAAAGTTTTAATCAGACAGCTGCAAAATTAACAAAGATGTTCTGTGGCGCGACATTTATGTCGCATTATAAAGTCTTGTTCCTTAGCAGCGAGCGGAAGATATATAAAAAAACTTTCTGCGTAAGACGCTCAAATTGTAAAAAGATTTAACGTTGAAATTAGGAGTATGAATGAAAACTAAAAGTATTTTGGCTTTATCTGTGTTGGTTCTTGCCGCGCTTGCTTGTCAAAGCCTTGCGCTGCCCGCTCAACAAGCGTCACAACCCGCGCCGACGGCGGTCGTGATTCAACCGCTTGCGCCGCTTGACGCCAACGCCGCCAACCCTTCAACGCAACAGGAGCAGTTGGTTACGCTTTATCAAAATGTGGCGCCTGGCACAGTGGCGATCTTTACCGATCAAGGACAAGGCTCGGGCTTTGTGTACGACGGGCAAGGTCACATTGTTACAAATTATCACGTCATCGAAGGCGCGAAGACTATTGAGATCCGTTTTACTTCAGGGTTCATGGCGTACGGCGCAGTGATCGGCGCTGATTTGGATTCTGATCTTGCCGTTCTCAAAGTGGACGCGCCCGCGAGCGAACTCCATCCGTTGCCGCTGGGAGATTCAAGCAAGTTGAAGGTGGGGCAAACCGTGATCGCGATTGGCAATCCCTTCGGCTTGGAAAGCACCATGACGGTTGGAATCGTTTCCGCATTAAGCCGCATCTTAGATTCGGCGCACCAAACAACCAGCGGCGGTTCATTTTCAGCGGGAGATATTATCCAAACCGACGCGGCGATCAACCCCGGAAATTCCGGCGGTCCGCTGTTTAACATCAACGGCGAAGTGGTCGGCATCAACCGCGCAATCCGCACCGAAAGCGCAACCGTATCGGGGCAGCCGGTCAATTCAGGGATCGGCTTCGCGGTTTCGATTAACATCGTCAAGCGCGTAATTCCCGTGTTGATCTCGACGGGCAAATATGATTATCCGTTTCTTGGCATTTCATCTTCCGCCGCGCCGTTGAACTTGGAAGCGCTCAAAGCGTTGGGACTGACGACATATACCGGTGCCTATGTCACGGGCGTTGTTGCTGGCGGTCCAGCGGACAAAGCGGGAATCAAACCCGCGACGCAAAAAACTTCAATTCAAGGTTTGCTCGGCGGCGGCGATTTGATTATTGCCCTTGACGGTCACGAGGTACGCACCTATCAAGATTTGCTGGCGTACTTGATAACCAACAAATCGCCCGGCGATACAATTGTGGTCACCGTGTTGCGCGGAGCTCAAAAAATAGACCTCACGGTCACGTTGGGTAAGCGCCCGTAACACAGAGTAAAAGCAAATCTCCGAGATGTTGAACATCTCGGAGATTTTTTTATTTACCCAAATCTTTCTTCGCGCCAAACATCCGCGCGGTTGTGATACCCCGCCTGTTCCCAAAATCCG
>JAVHOY010000062.1:1663-8051 GCA_036170295.1 bacterium | reverse complement strand
TTCTTCGCGCCAAACATCCGCGCGGTTGTGATACCCCGCCTGTTCCCAAAATCCGCGTTTATCGCGGGGCATAAATTCGAGCGAGCGAAGCCACTTCGCGCCTTTCCACAAATAGGGCGTTTCCAAATCTCCGCGTCCGGGAATATATCCCACCACGCCGCGCAGCGGATATCCATGATCGGCGCTGATCGGCTCGCCGTTCAAATGCGTGGCGAGCAGAAAATTATCTTGCAGCGCAACCTCAATTGGCAGGTTGACGGTGAAGCCATATTCCGCATGTTGCATCAAATGCGTGGCGCTTGGCTTGATTTTGATGAGTCCATTTTCAACGAGAGTCTTAATGGATACGCCTTCCCACTCTGTATCTACTTTGCTCCAGCGTGTGACGCAGTGAATATCTATTTTGATTTTCGAGCGCGGAAGTTGATTGAACTCATTCCACGACCATTTTTTTTCTTCTTCCACTTCGCCCCATACGCGGAAGTCCCATGTTGCCGCATTGAACGTCGGCACGGGTCCATAATGCAACACGGGGAATTTCACGGTCAGCGATTGACCCGGCGGCAGCCTGCCTTCGCTGCGAATGCGATCTTCTTCCTTGCGGCGGTCGGGACCTTCAAATGAAAACATGCTTCACCTCTCTCACTAAAAAATTAGGCTGACGACAGCGCTGCATAGACTTCGTCTGTCGCGCTGATTTTACTTGCAGCGCGCGAAAATTCAATTCTCCAATTTTCGGATGAGCCGCTTTCCAAGATTCATACCCAAGACTTCTATGAATTGATATGTAAGCGCGGCAATGCCCGATGAAACGATCAGCGCGGCGATAAAATAAACTGCGAACTGCGTTGTTTTTCCAAAATAAGCGTCCAAAGGAAACCAATGCTTTATCTGCAGCAGAACGGGATAGTGAATAAAGTACAGCCCATAGCTGACTTTTCCGATCCAGCGCGTGATGGGATTAACAAAGAAACGATTTGGATAAAAATAAAGTCCCAGCGTAAAAGCCAGAAAGCCAATTCCATAAAAAACGTAAATGGGAATCAGGTTAAGATATGAATTGACTTCAAGAAAAGCGGAGAACATAAATAAGGCGGTCAGTATCAAAGAACCGCCCAAGATTTTGTTGTGAGTCTGCTCGCGCTGACGCAAAATTTGATACGCCAGAATGCCCATCCCAAAAATTGGCAGTTGAGAAAAAAGCCATAGATCAAAATATCGATGAACAAGATAACCTAGAAAATATTGAAGGAGGAAAGGTTCATAGATCGTCGTCAATATTTTCTGCAAGATCAGGCTAACGATAATAAAGATCAACGTTGCGCCTTTGTCTTTGAGCGTTTTATAAAGATAGGGAATCATTAAATAGAAGGTCATCTCCACCGCGATTGACCAGCCTAAGGGAATGATGGCGTTGATCGCTTCGGGATGCCAGCCGTTCAGAAAAAGAACGGTCAGCGAATATTGCAGCCAGCCAATTCCTTTGGGCGCCCAATAATTCGGTCCCGTCCCAAATTTGAGCGTGTAAAAAATAACGGCGAGATAGAATAACGGCGCAATCCTAAAGAACCTGCGAATGAAAAAATTGCGCGTGGGGTTTTTCTCGGATTGACGGCGCTGGTCTGTGGACAAAAACAACGTCAAGGCGCTGACGATATAAAAGAGTTGCACGCCGTACACGCCTCTTGAGGCAATCAATCTTAAAAGCGGCAGACTTGGGTTAACGATGAGCGTGGTGTGAGTAAAAATCACCAGCAAGATCGCAAATCCGCGTAATGCGTCAATAAATTCGTAGCGATTAATCTCCGCTTGATTTTTCATAATGAACTATTCCTGAATTTAAGTTGCGCGATTATAACATTTGTATTCCAACGAACTCAGGAACGCCCGTCGCTTTGCTGGGTTTGGACGGGGTTTGGCTTGCGTTGATTTTGTTTTACAAAGACAAATTCAATTCTGGGAAATTTGAATCAATCCATATTGCCGATACGCATTATGATTCGCCGCTGCTGTATAAAAGCGCGCTGCGAACGATTAGCCCCCTCCTAAATCATTTTCAAAAACGCGTCTACAACATTGGCGTCAAACTCCGCGCCGCTTCTTTTTTGAATGTATGCGAGCGTTTTCTTTTTCGTCCACGCTTTGCGATACGGGCGCGAACTGGTCAGCGCGTCGTACACATCCACGACGGCGAAGATGCGCGCCGCGAGCGGTATCGCTTCGCCTTTGAGTCCGCGCGGATAGCCCGAGCCGTTCCAACGTTCGTGATGCAAATAGGGAATATCTAGCGCGCGCTGCAAATAATTGATCGGCTGCAACATTTCAAAGGCGAGGATGGGATGCGAACGCATAATCGTCCATTCCTTTGGAGTCAACGCGCCGGCTTTGAGCAAAATGCGGTCGGGGATGCCCATCTTGCCAATGTCGTGCAAAAGCGCGCCGCGCCGAATATGAAGCAATTCTTTGTCGCTGACGCCCATAAATTGAGCCAATTGGACGGTCAATTCGGTCACGCGCTGCGTATGTCCTTCGGTTTCTTTATCGCGCAAATCCAACGCGCGCGACCAGCCTTCGATGGTGGCGTCATACGCAACGGCGAGCTCCACATTTGCGCTTTGCAGGTTTTCAAACATCTGCGCGTTGTCAATGGCGATGGCGGCTTGACCCGCAAGCGTATCAAGAAACTCACGCCATTCGTCGTCGGGATTAAGCGCGGCGCGGCTATAAACTTCCATTACGCCTTTGATTTCTCCTTTGGCGATCAGCGGCGCGCAGACATAATTGAAAAATTTTTCTTCAGTCCATAAGCGCGCAAACGGCGGATTTTTGCTCGTTTGCGCGGGGTCAAATATTTGAATCATGCGGCGCTCCATCACGCAGCGTCCCGCGAAATCGTCGTTGAGGCGAATCTCGGCGCGCTCAATCAGGCTTGTGCGAAATCCTTGCGCGGCGGCATATTGCAAATTTTGTTGATGCGGATGAAACAGAAACACATCTGCCGCATCCACTTGCAATTGCGCGAGAGTATGTTTGAGCAAAATATTAAGCGTGACGCGCAAATCCAAACTGGAAGCGATGGCTTGGTCCACTGCGCGCAAGGTCTGCAAACGGTCGAGTCGGCGCAAAGTCTCGGCGTGTAAACGCACGCGGTTGACGGCGTTGCCCAGCAATTCGCTGGCGGCGATGATCAGGCGCATAACTTCGGTTGTAAATGAAAGCGTTTGGCTTCCTTTTTTTCGAGCGGCGAGCAACACGCCAATTAAATGTTCGCCCGATAAGATAGGAGTAAAAACGGCAGGACCGAGTTTTTTGTTTCCTTTTATATTTTCAACGCGCAACGGATCGTTGGCAAGGTCGTCGGTTTGATAGAGCTGGCGCGATTTGAAGATCGCTCCGCTCGCGCCTTCGTCAACGCCGAATTTATATCCAACATAAGGCGCAAATTCGCCGCTTGCGCTGACCATACTGAACTGGGTTTGATCGGGGTCGAGCAGGAATATTGCGATGGTATCCGCGTCAACCGCTCGCGCCAATTCCTCAAGGATTTGCGGAAAAATTTCAGATTCCGTTTGCACAAAATTGATGCGACTGGAAATGACGAAGAGCGTTTCCAATTCGCGGGTGCGCGCGCGCAACGAATTTTCGGCTTGTTTGCGTTCGCGGTTTTCCTGCTGCACGCGCTGGAAGAGGTCTAAATTAATCAGCGCTACGGCAATTTGCGAAGCGAACGCGTTGAGTAGGTCTAAGTCGCTTTCTGAATATGCGTTCAACCGATAATTGAAAACTTGAATAACGCCGACGACTTGCCTTTCCACGATCATTGGCGCGACTAAAGCCGAGCGGGGAATGTCGCCGTCTTCGGGAATGTTTTCGACTTGATTTCCTTCGTCGTCAAAAATATATATCGTGTTCGCATTTTTTAGGCGCTCTTGAAAATTATTCAACAACAGCGGCTTGGCGGCGCGGATGGCTTCGCTTTGCGTTCCCTTGCCTTCAGGTTCAAGCGGAATGGCTGGGTATTTATTTACATCCACGCGCGCGCCGTCATGCCAGCCGCATTCCAGCGAGATCATGTTTGTGCGCCGTTCAAAGGAGGATATATAAATTGTGTCGCACGAAATTAATTGCGAAATAACTTCGTAGGCGACTTCGTAGATATGTTGTTTGTCAGAGGCGGCGTTCAATTGACGCGACGCTCTATACATCACTTGCTGCTGCTCTGTGTATTTATTCCATAAAGATTGAGCGCGCTTGCGTTCGCTCACGTCGCGCATGATGCCTTCGTGATAAATAATATTCCCGTATTCGTCATGCACATAAGAACCGTGATCTTCCACCCAAATCTCCGAGCCGTCTTTGCGACGCAGGCGATAAACTTCCGTTTCTTCCTGCCCGGTATCGAGGACGTGACTGCCTCTTTCTTCGGGCGCGAAGTACAACTCTTTTTTGACGTCTATGTTCAGCATTTCCTCTTTGCTGGCGTAGCCGAACATTTTGACCATCGCGGGATTCACGTCCACGAATTTTCCCTCGTGTGTGCTGCGATAGACGCCGTCGAGCATACGATTAAAAAGCGAGCGATATTGCTCAGCCGATTGACGTTGCGCCGCTTCCGCTTTTTTGTACGCGGTAATGTCGTTGATGATAGAGAGCAGAACCGATTGTCCATCAATCACAATAGGCGAGGCGCGAACCTCTACGTCGCGAATTTCTCCGTTGGCGAGTCTGTGCGAGCAGACAAAATAATTATGCTCCTCATGCAACGCGCGAACGAGCGCCGCGATCGTTTGCTCTGGCGGCAGGATGCTAATTTCCGTAATAAGCATCTCTTTAATTTTGGCAAGTTCGTACCCATAGAATTTTTCTGCCGCAAGATTCGCGTCTAATATCCGCCCCGATTTAGGTTCAATTAAAAGCATAACCGCGTCATGGTTTCTGAACAACCCATGCAACGGATCTTCGCGATGAGTCGTTGAGAAGGATTTATCTGTCATGCTTTCGCCAATTAACGATTTTTATTTTAACGTCTGCGCGCATGATTTCCCGCCTTTCAAATGTTTTTGTCATAATGACACATGCGGCAGGTTGAAACTTGCCGCATATTTTTTAGTCGTCGCCCAGCGAGGAAATGGCGCGCAACAAGCCAAAGACCAACGCGCCCAGTTTGACGCCTTCGCCGACGGTGATGGCGGTCTCGCGCTCGTTCTTTTCGGCGCGGCGGTTCAGCAACATGGCGGCGGCGAGTCCGATTGCAGCGCCGAGTAACGCGCCAAAGAAAATCGTTTTGCTTTTATTCATGGGATGATCCTTTGAAAAAATGTTTTGACGTTCGCAATAAAACTGTCAACTTTAATAACAGACTGCGAGATCGCGTCCGCGCCGCGCGCGATGTAATTTTGCGCGATGTAAACGTAATCTTGCGCGACGCCCGTGTAATGCGGCAGAGCGGATAACAAACGCGCCATCCCATATACAAGGGCGGAAAGCAGCGCGAGCGTAATCAACCCCGCGATTAAAATCGGGACGATAATCCAAATGGCGGAGATCGCAGCCCAACGCGCCACATCCCCATTTGCATTGAAGGTTGCCGAGCTTATCAGCGCGACTATAGCGACAAGCAATAAAGCGCTCAATACGACAGGTAAAATAATTTGGACGTTGCGTTGCTGGCGATGTCGCAAATAAGAATAATGTTCGGAGCGAGGGAGTTTAGCTTTCATGCTTGTATTTTAGCATAAATTGAAATTGGAGCAAATCGGAGTAAAAGGTCATATTTTACCTGTGACCTCCATCACTTGCCCCATTTTGCTTTACACAATAAAATCGTGTTTGTTGATAAAGTTTACCCGTTTTAAGAGAGGTCGTTATGCAAATTACACGTCAAGCAGATTATGCGGTGCGCGCGGTTTTGTATCTTACCCGTCAAGGCGATGAGCGCGTCGCTACGAGTACGATTGCGGAGGAGCAGCGTATTCCGCCGTCTTTTCTTGCAAAGATCATTTCACAGTTATCCATTGCCGGGTTGTTGCATACTTCGCGCGGCGCGCGCGGGGGCGTGACGTTGGCGCGTGAATCAAAGGACATTACTTTATTGGAAGTGGTCGAAGCTATTGACGGTCCTATTCAACTTAACGAGTGCGTGGATAATGGCGGCGTATGCGCGTTTTCATCCGACTGTCCGATGCGCCCAATTTGGTGCGACGCGCAGGCAGATTTAGTAAAGCGGTTGAAAAACGCCAACTTCGCGGATCTTTCGGCGCAAAAATAATTTCCGCATCTGTTCATCAAATCTCTCGGCTATAATAGCCGAGAGATTTTTTCTTTAACTCGCCTTACGCAATGTCATTCTGAGGCTTTGCTGCGCTCAGCGCAAACTCTGCGAAGAATA
>JAVHOY010000062.1:0-1563 GCA_036170295.1 bacterium | reverse complement strand
AACAGAAAATTATTTTGAGCCGCCAAGTCGCAGAGACGCTGAGGATGAGGGAGAGCTCCGCGTAAGGCAAATCGCTTAAGTTCCTCTATGTGTTCTATGCTCTCTGTGGTAAAAACATATATGCGCTTTCTTTGTTATGACGGCGACGCCGTTGCAAAAACCGATTAAACGCAAAGGAAATTTGAAAATCTTTTGGCGGCAGTCTCGATAATCAATTGGAAAAATAAAAAAAATGAAACCTGTTGTAGCTCTTGTAGGAAGACCGAATGTCGGCAAGTCAACTTTATTCAATCGTTTTGCGGGCGAACGTTTAGCCATTGTGGACGACGTACCCGGCACGACGCGCGATCGTTTGCTGGGGCAAGCCGAATGGAACGGACGCGCCTTTAATATTGTGGACACGGGCGGCATTGACCCCGCGCATGGAGGCAAGACTCCCCTTTCCATCGGCTCGGCGGATTTCATTGACGATATCCGCAGGCAAGCGCAAGTCGCCATTCAAGAATCAGACGCGATCCTATTCGTGAACGACGGAGAGTCGGGCGTCACTGAACCTGATCTTGAAGTGGCAAAAATCTTGCGCCGCTCGCAGAAAAAATTACCCGATGGAACGCTTTATCCGCCAATCTTTGTGGTGGTGAATAAATGCGAATCAAGAGAGCGGCGCGACGCAGCCGCAGAATTTTATGAATTGGGTTTAGGCGATCCAATCGCTATCTCGGCGATTCACGGGACAAGCACCGGCGATTTGCTGGACTTGCTCGTCGCGTCCTTTCCGCCGCAAGAAGCCGAAGAGGAAGACGACAGCATCAAGATCGCCATCGTGGGAAAACCCAACGCGGGCAAATCAAGTTTGTTAAATAAATTGACGGGCGAAGAGCGCGTGATCGTCAGTCCGATTGCGGGGACAACGCGCGATTCAATAGACACTAAATTAGAATTCGCGGGATTCTCAATTACATTAATTGACACAGCCGGAATTCGCAAGCGCGGAAAAATTGATCATGGCGTGGAACAATACAGCGTGTTGCGCGCCTTCAAATCCATCGAGCGCGCGGACGTCGCATTGCTGATCATTGACGCGGTCGAAGACATCACCGCGCAAGACGCGCACATTGCGGGCTACATCCTCGACGAATGGAAATCGTGCGTGGTGTTGGTCAACAAATGGGACGCGATTGAAAAAAATAACGAGACGATGGAAGAATACACCGCGCGGATTCGACGCGATTTGAATTTTATGGATTATGTGCCGATCTTGTTCATCTCTTGCAAAACAGGTCAGCGCGTGGAACAAGTTTTGCCGATGGCGCTGCAAGTGCAGGAAGAACGCCTCGCGCGCTTATCCACATCCATGCTCAACAAAATTATTCACGAAGCGCAGGACGCGCATCCGCACCCCACTCATTCGGGACGCGCCTTGAAGATGTATTACGGCACACAAGTCCGCAGCGACCCGCCGACGTTTATGATCTACGTCAACGAGCCGAGTCTGATGCACTTTTCATACTTGCGCTATTTGGAAAATCAAATCCGCGCAACGCATAGTTTTCTAGGAACGCC
>JAVHOY010000061.1:0-1035 GCA_036170295.1 bacterium | reverse complement strand
CCATCCGCGCAACTTGCCCAGATATTGGCGATACGCTTCCACGCGATATACGCCCGCTTCGGCGGCGATGTGCGCGAAGGACATTTTATTTTTCCAAGTTTGGATGACGACGCCGTCTTTCAACAAACGCATCTCCGCAGCGGACGGCAGTTTGGCTTGCAAGGTCGCGCCATTCTTCGCGGAAATTTCGTCGCCCATGATGACAGACTTCTCCATGCCTTGCGCGGTGAAGGTGAATCCGCGCGTGGGGGCGGGCAGGTCGTAGCCCACAAAGCAATGTCCCAGCGCCATGTTTTCGTAAATCATTTTTTTATCGCGGATCGCATCGCCGCTTAATGGCTCTGGCGTAATGACGTGCGTGTTCACTGTGCGGAAGTGAAATTCATACGGGAAGACGACGCGATGAATCCCCGCCATGCTTAAGTGCAGCGCGTGCGCGTCCGAGCCGCCGATGGCGACTACTTTTGCGCCCGTCGAAAGCAACTCGTCCCATTTGGCAAGCGTGGCGGGAATGGGTTGACTTGCGACAAACTTTGGGAAGAAGGCATAAAATGCCGCGTGTAATCTTGTTGGGATGACGGTCTTCAATTCGCTGAGCGCATTCCACAACTCAATGCCGTTATAGTTTTTCGCAGACCAATCTTCCCACGAAATATCGGTCTCTTTGAAGAGGAGCGCGGCGGGGTCGTTGGGATGCGCGATGAACGCCAGTCCGCCCGACTCGCGCGCCTGATCAATCAACCGCTGCGGATTGTCCGCGAAGGCGGCGAGTTCGCGTTCCGCGCCGAATACCAGCAGATGATTCTTCTGCGGGTTGCGCGCTTGGTCGTGGACTTCCTCGCCGATGAGCATCAATATTTTTTTATGCTTATCTTTGTAGTAACCTTCAAAACCGTTTACTAAAATATTATGGTCGGTCACGATGACCGCGTCCACATCGGCGGCGAGCGCCGCGCTGGCAATATCGCGGTGAACTCCGCTCCCGTCTGAATAGCGCGTGTGCATGTGTAAGTTGACTATGACTTCGGGCATAAA
>JAVHOY010000060.1:0-4490 GCA_036170295.1 bacterium | reverse complement strand
CCTTTCTTGCGCTAATTATTCGGATATGCTTTTTACGCTCTGTATGCGCCGCCATCAAGAGTCTTGCCATATTGGACAATCCAATTGTAATGTAGCGTTCTTCTTCCACAGAATGCTCCTCGTCCAAAAAACTGACGAATTGCGGATCCTTGAATATTGTACTTGCTTCTTCAAAATCAACGCCATGCTTTTTCAGATTAACTTTTGCTTTGTCTGGATCCCATTCAAATTGTAGTTTTTCGTCGTCGTCATCTTCCATATAGCCTCCGAAATTTATCGACTCGATCTCGCGCTTGACCATTCCCTGCTATCACCCCTGCGCCGTGTGAACGAAGCGAAACATCTTTCACCCTCTCCTAATCGCCAACATGGTGAGATCATCCCCCAGCGGAATCGACTCGATGAACTCATTCAAACGCTCTTCCACTTGCATCAAGATTTCATCTGCGGTGCGCGACTGAATGGATTGAAGCGCGTCCATCAAACGCGCGTCGCCGAATAAATCTTCGCTGGGCGAGAAGGCTTCGGTGAGTCCATCGGTGTAAAGCAACAACGTATCGCCTGCGCCAAGCGAGACAATATTCTCTTTCATATTCGGCTGCGGCATCACGCCCAGCGCAACGGCTGTGCGCGCGAGTTTTTCAATCGCGCCGTTTGCCTTCGCCCAAAACGGCGGATTATGTCCCGCGTTGACATAAGTGAAATTTCCATTCTCCGTATCCAACACGCCATAGACCGCCGTGACAAACATGCCTTGCTGCGTATCGGGCAGCAGTTGATCGTTGACGCGGCGCATCACAGCGACGGGCGAATCCATTTCGTTCACGGCGGCGCGAATGAGCGTGCGCGTCAGCGCCATGAACAACGCGGCGGGCATACCCTTATCCGAAACGTCCGCGATGAAAATACCCAGTTTGTGATTCGGCAATTCGATCACGTCGTAAAAGTCGCCGCCCACCTGACGCGCCGTGCGCCAACGCGCCGCGAATTGCCACGCTGAAAGTTGCGGCAGCGATTGCGGAATAAAAGTCTGCTGAATTTGACGCGCCAATTGCGCTTCGGTTTCGAGGCGTTCGCGCGCGACCATTTCCTGTTGCAACAAATCGTTTTGAATGGCGAGCGCGGCTTGCTGAGCGATCCCGTTGATGATTTCAATGCGGCGCAAGCGAAATTTTTTTCCATTTTCCGATTCTTCAATCACCATCGCGCCAAAGATATCGTTTTTGATAAATAATGGGACGGCGATCAACAGCCGCGCGGCATTGAGCGTCTCCGCTTCGTCGCCGAGTTTGGGTTTGACGCGCAGCCACGCGGCGGGACTCGTCTCAGGTTTTATCGCGCCAATTGAAATTTGATTTTTGTCGCGGGCAAGATCCAACAGCGGAAATAAGCCTGACTTAAATTCACGCTCGGTCAGCGCCGATTTTTCGTCCGCTGAAAATCCATACGCATGCGAAGCGGAAAAAACTTCGCGCTCGGAGTCCCAGCGATATAACGCCACGCGCCGAACGCCGACCAAAATCGGCATGACGCGAACAATGGCAGCGAGAATTTCATCAAGGTCGTTCAAACTGACCACCGCTTGCGCCACTTGCAACAACGCCGCAGATGCGTACGCTTGTTCTTGCGCGGAATCATATAAGCGCGCATTCTCAATGGACACAGAAGCGTAACTGGCAAGCGTGGCGGTCATGGCTTGCGCTTCGTGACCGTATCTGCCGGCGGTGCGATGCGCGAGAGTCAACACGCCCAGCGGACGATCGCCCACGCGCAAAGGCGCGGCAATGGACGAATAATTTTGATCGTAACCCGCCGCCAAACCCGAAGCCCAAAGCGGCTCGTCGGCGCGGCGAACGATAGGAACGTCTGAGGTCAAGGCTTCCATCATCGCATAAATTGAATCGGGATGGGCAATGCGCGCGTTTTCAAGTCGTTGCGCGTTGCAGCCGTGCGCGGCGGAAAGACGCAGCTCGCCGTCTTGCAACAACCAAATCGCGGAAATGTCTATTGGCAGGTTGCGCTCCAATTCGACGAGAATGGTTTCAAGCACATCGTCTATGCCGACGTTGTCAGAGATGAGACCTGCGACCTCGCGCAAGCTATCCGCGACTTGCCGCCGCCACTGTTCCGAGCGATATAAATCCGCGTTGCGAATCGCCGCCGCCATCGTATCCGCTACGGCTTCAAACATGCGTTGATCGTCTTCGGTGAACGCGTTTAATTGATCCGATTGAATATCGAGCAAGCCCACCGCTTCGCCGTCAAAGAGCAGCGGAACGCAAAGTTCGGAGCGCGTATTTTTGGGCGGCAAAGGCGAAGGCACATAACGCGGATGTTTTGAAACGTCGTTGGCGAGAACGGTACGCCCATTCCGCGCCGACCACGAAATCAATCCGTCCGCATCGTCCAAAGGGATGGCGTAGCCTTCAAGTTTTTTACTGCGTTTGCCGCTGCCCGCCTGATACATAATCAGGCGGCGAATGGGATGCACCGTAAACAGCGAGACGTGCGGATACCCAAATTTTTCATGGATCAACGCAACCGCGTCGCGCATAATCTCCGAAAGTTCCAGCGTAGAAGCGACGCTCTTGCTCACTTCCGAAACCAGCGCGAGTTGATCGGCGCGGCGGCGCAAAGCGTTATACAAATGCGCGCCTTCCGTCGCCTGCGCGATATTATCCGCCAGCGCGTTGAGGATCAACAAATCGTTGGGATGAAAAGCATGAGGCTGATTGCTTTGCACATCCAACGCGCCCAACACGCGCTCTTCTATTTTCAGCGGAATGACAACTTCGGATTTTGTTTCGAGCAAACTATCCACAAAGCGATAACGCGGATCGGCGCGGACGTCGTCGCAGATAATGCTGTTGCCCGTCTGCGCGGCTTCGCCGATGAGTCCCTGTCCGAGTTCCACTTCCAGCGCGATGGCGGCTTTACGTCGTCCCTTGCGCGGCGCGACGGCGCTTGAACGAAAACGCAACGCGGCGGAATTCGGTTCAAGCGTGAAGATAGCGACGTAATAATAATTAAATGTTTTTTGAATCAGTTGCGTCACGCGCTTTGAGAGTTCGTCAAGATCAAGCACGTTGGCGATCTGCGCGCTGACGGCGCGGACGAGGTTCAATTGCCGAATGCGAAATTGTTCGATGTCGGCGCGATGCGACGCAAACAGACTCATCGAAACGATTTGCGCGAGACCTTGCAGCAAGTTCAATTCTTCAACCGAAAATGCGGGACCTTTTGCGCGAGTGATTTGAAGCGCGCCGAGCGTGACTCCCTGATCTTCAAGCGGAAGCGCGGCGAAGGTCAAACGCAATTTGGCGTTTCGTTTTGTTTTTTGAGTGGTGATTTTTCCCGCTTTGATAGCGAGTCGCATTCCGCCTTTAGGCGGCTGCGGAGAAAACACAAAACCTGCTTCCCAATCGGGCAAGCGGAAGACGCTTTCGTTCAGCCAAACGTCCACCGCGCCGCCGATCAACGCGCTGGTCATGGCTGCGATGCGATCGCGTTGCGCGTCGAGCGAATCTTCTTTGCGAAGTTGTTCGCCTAAATTGGCAAGTTGACTCCAATCATAAATTTGCGGTTTTGATTTCATCTGATTTATCCCCTGCGCTTGATCATGGTCAAGACATTGCCCGCGCTGGTATTGGATTCGTAGCGCACCTCGTCCATCAATTTTCGCATGAGGTACACGCCCAATCCCCCAATTTCACGTTTGCTAAGGTCGGCTTTTAAGTTAGGTTGTTTTACTTTAGATACGTCAAAAGGTTTGCCATGATCGCGCATGACGATGACCAGCGCGTCGCCTTGCATATCGCAAGCCACGTCAAACTCCGCGTCGGGAATATTCTCGTAGGCGTGTTCGATAATATTGGCGGCGGCTTCATCGGCGGCAAGTTGCAGCGAGTAGATTTCCTTGTCGGTGAAATGATTCTGACGCGCAATATTCGCCACGAATTCGCGGAGTTCGTCTAAAATTTCAAAGCGGGCAGGAAGAACAATGTTAGGCATCGGTAAATTAAAAGCCGTCTCAATTACATTAAAGTAAAGAGACGGCTTTCTACAGCGGGTTGAAAGGTTTGCTAAAAATTGCCGACGGCGCTAACGGTATCGTCAAAGGTCTTGAAGAGTTCGGTAAAGCCCGCTAATTCAAGCGCTTCTTTGACGCGGGCTGGCGTTGCGATCAAAACCAACTCGCCGCGATTATAGCGTTTACAGTTTCTCTGGGCGGCAAGCAAAGCGCGAAAGCCCGCGCTGGACATGTATTCGAGTTCGGTCATATCCACTGCGATATTGAAATGGCTGGCGCTGTTGGATTTTTCAAGGGCTTTGGAAAATTCAGGCGCGGTCGCGCTATCCACGCGCCCCTTTACTTTGATCAAGTCGCAGCGTTTAAATTCTTGAGTCGTAATTTTCATATTGCTCCTCCGAGAACAGGATATTTAATGTTGTGAAAAAATTATATCACGATAGAAAGCGCGGAGAGTTTT
>JAVHOY010000059.1:17105-19357 GCA_036170295.1 bacterium | reverse complement strand
GGGCGTATATCGCGTGGAAGCGTATCGCCAATATCTGGGCAAGTTGCGCGGATGGATTTATAGCAATCCAATTTATGTGAGGGGATGAATTGCGCCATGCCTATTCAATCTATTGACGCTGAATTTGAACGCGCCGCGCAAGTCCGCGCAAAGGGGAATGAAGGACAAGCCCGCGTCTGCGCCCGCCGCGCCGCGGGGATTGCCATCCGCGAATATTTTGCTCGCAACGGAAATCGAGTCTCAAACGCAAGCGCGTATGATTTGCTGAATTTATTGAAGGAAGACGCTCGCCTTCCCGCTGAAATGAAAACGATTGTCGAGCATTTAACCGCGCGCGTTACCGAAGCATTCAAACTCCCCATTGACGCTGATTTAGTCGCCGAAGCGCGAACGCTGTGCGACTGGTTGTTAAACAAAAAATCCTAAAGGTCTCAAGCGCCTTTAGGATTTGTCTTATACAAATTGGAATCACACCTTGCGCCCAACAAGATAATAGAACGCGCGCGCCAGCGTGATCAGCGCCAACATGCCCGACATCACGCCGCTAAAGACAATAAACAGCCTGCGCCAATCGCTAAAGCGGAGTTTGATCTCTGCGCGATCTGGAAAGCGAATGCGAGATTGCAAACGTTGAGCAAAACGGATCGGCGGCGCAATGGGCTTCAACGTTCCCGCCAACTGCGCTTCGAGATTTTCTAATTCTTCTTCAGGGGTCAATAACTTTCTTTTCTTGTTCATTCTTTCTCACATTTTTTATTCCGCAGGATACAAGATCAATCCCACGGTGCCAGGTCCAAAATTAATCGCAAGGGAAATTGTCAATTCGGCAAACTGCGTTTCTTTGACGTTGAAATTTTTCTTTACTTCTTCCAACAGCGCTTTTCCCGCTTGCTCGTCGCGCGCATGAACGACGCCCACATATACGGGCTGATCTCCAAACTTCTTTTTGCCCATTTCGATCGCTCGGGCGATGGCGGCTTTGCGTGTGCGGACTTTATCCACCATTTGAACGAGTCCATCCTGCAAACGCGCAATCGGCTTGATGTTCAGCAGGGAAGCGAGCGCGGCGGAAAACGTCCCAACCCGTCCGCTGCGGCGCGCATATTCTAATGTGTCCAGCGTGAGGATGATATCTGTGCGCGGACGCAACTCTTCCAAATGTTTAAGAATCTCATCCATAGTTTTTCCCGCGTTTGCCATTTGACGCGCAGTGCGGCACATAAAAGCAATTCCAAGAGAGCCGCCGGCGGAGTCGAATGGAATGATGTTGTACTCGCCTTTCAATTCTTCCGCCGCAGAAACGCAAGAGGCGTAAGTTCCCGAAAGTTTGCTGGTAACATGAATGGACAAAATCGCGTCGTCTTTTGAAAAATGCTTTTTGTAAAATTCCGCAAATTGATGCGGCGAGGGTTGCGATGTTTTCGGGAAGGTCTTATTGACGCTCACTTCTTTATAAAAAGAGTCAAAATCCATTTCTTCAAATTGAATGAAAGCCTTTTCTCCAAAGTGGATATTGATCGGCACAACGCTGATGTCGTATTCTTTCAGCCACGCGTCGGGAACATCCGCCGCGCCGTCTGTGACAATTCTCAACATAATTCACTCTCCTTCTAAATTTAGATTCTGATCTTGCAATTGATCGCGCAGCGCCAACAGCGTGCGGTGATAAAGACTTTTGACCGCGCCTTCGCTTCTTCCCATGATTACGCCGATCTCCGCGTTAGACATATCTTCGACAAATTTCAAAATCAACAAAGTCTGTCGCTCGGAAGGCAGTGTGCGAATGATTCGCAACAATGCTTCCTGCTCTTGCGAACGCACTAAATTCTTTTCGGGATGGTCGCCCTTCGACGGCAGAATGGGCAAATCATCCAGCGGGATTTCCTGCTTGCGGCTTCGATCGCGGTGCCAATTCGCAACCAAATTATGCGCGATGCGATACAACCACGCCGCGAACGGCGCTCCGCGATCGGTATAATTTTTGATGTGATTCATTGCGCGCTGAAAAACGCGCGCGGTCAAATCCTCAGCGTCGTGAACGTTGCCTGTGCGATAATAAATGTAGTTGAAAATGCGCTCCGCATAACGTTCATAGAGCTGCCCAAAAGCGTCGCGGTCGCCCAGCGATGCGCTTTTCAATACATCTTCTTCTTTATATTCTGGTTCCGTCAAAATCAAAGCCTTACCGACGGGTTGAACAAAATAACACCGTCGGATTTGAGAAGTTGCACGGAGTATAACATGCGGGATTT
>JAVHOY010000059.1:13848-17005 GCA_036170295.1 bacterium | reverse complement strand
ACAAAATAACACCGTCGGATTTGAGAAGTTGCACGGAGTATAACATGCGGGATTTTTGCGGATGATAACCTCGCGCAAACGACAAAGCGCATAAAACATTTGTGCTATAATTTCGCTTCCCAATAGGAGAAACTATGTCAGCTAATGTCATTCGCGTCGTGGGCGCGCGCGTTCACAATTTGAAAAATATAACGGTAGAAATTCCACGCGACAAGTTTGTCGTCATCACGGGCTTATCGGGTTCGGGTAAATCCTCGCTGGCGTTTGACACCATCTTCGCGGAAGGTCAGCGGCGTTACGTTGAGTCGCTTTCGGCGTATGCGCGGCAATTCATCGGGCAAATGGACAAACCTGACGTGGATTACATTGACGGTCTTTCCCCAGCCGTTTCGATTGATCAAAAATCCACCAGTCACAATCCGCGCTCAACGGTTGGCACCGTCACTGAAATTTACGACTACATGCGTTTGCTGTTTGCGCGTGTTGGAATTCCACACTGTCCCGTCTGCGGACGGGAAGTGGTCAAACAATCGGCGGAAGAGATTGTAGATAACGTCGCAAAACTTCCCGAAGGTTCGCGCATCTTAATTCTTGCTCCGCTGGTGCGCGCGCGCAAGGGAACGTATCAAGCGGTCTTTGAAGAAATTCGCAAGGCAGGCTTCGCCCGCGTCCGCGTGGATGGGGTCGTCTCGTCGCTTGACGACGAAGCTGAGTTAGACCGCTACAAACAGCACACCATCGAAGCGGTGGTAGATCGTCTCGTCGTTTCGCATGAAGGCGATAAAGAAGAAAAGAAAGCCGCGTTGACTCGCTTGACCGATTCGATTGAAACGGCGTTGAAATTTGGCGAGGGATACCTTACGGTTAATCTAGTGGACGGTCAATCGGGTCAAAAGTCACAGGTCAAAAGTCAGAGCGACGAACTTCGACCCGCGACCTTCGACTTGAATTTCTCAGAGCATCTCGCTTGCCCCGAACATGGCGTCAGCATTTCAGAAATTGAACCGCGCACATTTTCGTTCAACACGCCGCAAGGCGCTTGCCCCGATTGTCAGGGACTCGGCTCAAAGATGGAGATTGATCCGCAGCGAATTATTCCCGACGACAGCGTCGCGCTCAACGACGGCGCGATTGTCAGCATGGAATGGAGCGGACCTAAAGAAGAGGGCGGCTATTACTGGCAAAGTTTAATCAACGCTTCAAAGGCGTTCAAAATAGATTTGGATAAACCCGTCAAAGAACTGACCCAAGAGCAATTGAAAATTGTTTTGTACGGCACGGGCGAAAAGCAAATTCAGATGACGTATCAAAACGCGAGCGGCAATGAGTTTAAGTTCACGCGCGCTTTTGAAGGCGTGATTACCAATCTTGAGCGGCGCTATAAAGAAACAAACTCCGAGTGGATTCGTGAGAAGATTTCGGAGTTTATGTCTGACCGTCCCTGCCCGACCTGTCACGGCAAGCGACTCAACCCCGCCGCGCTGGCGGTGACGGTGGATGGAATCAACATCGTGGAAGCCAACTCGTGGCCCGTCTCCACGACTTTGGAGTGGATCAAAAAAATCGCGGGAAAAAATTCTCCGCTGACCGCGAAACAAAAAACGATTGCCGAGCGCGTGATTAAAGAAATTCACGAGCGATTTAATTTTTTGGTCAACGTGGGATTAAATTATTTGACGTTGAATCGTTCCGCCACAACTTTATCGGGCGGCGAAGCGCAACGAATTCGTTTGGCGACTCAAGTCGGCTCGCATCTTGTCGGCGTGTTGTATGTGTTGGATGAGCCGTCCATTGGGCTGCATCCGCGCGACAATGCAAGATTGCTCGAAACGCTCAAGGGTCTGCGCGATTTGGGCAACACCGTTTTGGTCGTCGAGCACGACGATGAAACCATCCGCGAAGCCGATTGGATTATTGATCTCGGTCCTGCGGCGGGCGAACATGGCGGACAAATTATTGCGGAAGGCACGCCAAAGCAAATCCTAGAGAATCCAAAATCATTGACGGGGCAATATCTTTCTGGCAAGAAAAAAATCCCAATTCCAAAGCGCCGGCGCGCGGGCAACGGGAAATCGCTTAAGATCATTAATGCGACGGCGAATAATTTGAAGGGCATCGACGTCGCGATTCCGTTGGGCGAGATGGTCTGCATCACAGGAGTCAGCGGCTCGGGCAAATCCACTTTGATGAGCGATATTCTATACAACGCGCTCGCCGCAAAGTTGATGGGCGCGCGAACGTCGGCGGGCGAACACGAAACGATTGAAGGCGTCGAGCATCTCGATAAAATTATCAACATTGATCAATCGCCGATTGGACGAACGCCGCGCTCAAATCCCGGAACGTATACGGGATTGTTTGACGAGATTAGAAAATTATTCGCGGAACTTCCTGAAAGCAAAATACGCGGATATAAGCCGGGACGCTTCTCGTTCAACGTGCATGGCGGACGCTGCGAGGCGTGTCAGGGACAGGGCGAGCTGCGCATTGAAATGCAATTTCTGCCTGATGTGTATGTGCCGTGCGACGTGTGTCACGGCAAAAGATTTAACCGCGAAACGCTGCAAGTGACGTTTCATGATCAATACAGCATCGCGGATGTTCTCGACATGACCGTTGATCACGCGCTGACGGAGTTCAAAGATTATCCGCAAATGCAAAATAAATTGAAGTTGTTGCAAGAAGTCGGCTTGGGATATGTCCGCGTGGGGCAGCCCGCGACGACGTTATCGGGCGGCGAAGCGCAGCGCGTAAAACTCTCGAAGGAATTATCGCGTCGCGCAACGGGTCGCACGCTTTATGTTTTGGACGAGCCCTCAGTCGGCTTGCATGCGGCGGATGTGCATAAATTAATTGAAGTTCTGCAAAGACTGGTGGACACGGGAAATTCGGTGGTGATCATCGAGCATAATCTCGATATTATCAAGATCGCGGATTGGTTGATTGATCTCGGTCCCGAAGGCGGCGATCAGGGCGGCGAGTTGATTGCGGAAGGAACGCCTGAGCAGATTATGAAAATAAAAACATCCTATACGGGAAAGTTTTTGAAAGCGCATGTGAAATGATGTTATCGAAGGTCAAAAGTCAAAGGTCGCTGACTTTTGACCTTCGACCTTTGACCTGCGGCTTTGATTGCGAAGCGCGCCCCACAACATCC
>JAVHOY010000059.1:1818-13748 GCA_036170295.1 bacterium | reverse complement strand
TGACCTTCGACCTTTGACCTGCGGCTTTGATTGCGAAGCGCGCCCCACAACATCCGTTTTTCAGGTAGAATCGCCCTATGTATAAGGAAACGACTCATGAATAATAGACCGTCTATTTCATCTTCACCAAACTCGCTCGGCTCGTACCGAAAACCAAGACAGCGCGTCAGCATGAAAACCATCTATATTATCGCCGGCTTGTTTGTGTTGGGCGGAGTTGGCTTGCTGATCTATTGGCTGACTAACATGCCTAACAATCCGATTTCAAATATGTTTGCGACGGAAACGCCAACGCCAACCATGACGTTCACGCCGACCAGCACATCCACGCCGACCGTGACGCCAAGCGCGACTTCCACATCTACAGTCACCGCCACGCCGACATTTTCAGCGCCATTCAACTATACCGTGCAAGACGGCGACAACCTCACAAGCATTGCCCAAAAATTTAATTTAGGCGAAGACGGCATCGCAAAAATTATCAGTTTGAATCCCTTTGGCGGAACGAACGAACAAACGGGTATGCCAATTGGAATTGACCCGACCACATTGAACATCCTTCCGGGACAAATCATCACCATTCCCAATCCTGACTATAAGTTGCCAACCGCGACTCCCATTCCTTCCGATTTGACTCGCGGCACAAAAATCAATTACACGGTTCAATCGGGCGATACGCTGGGCGGAATCGCGGCGCGCTTCAACAGCACGATAGACGACATTATGAAGGAAAATAAATTGACAGACGCCAACGCGCTGTTCGCCGGACAAGTCCTAGTGATCCCCGTCAATCTAGTGACCGCCACTTCTACGCGCCCGCCGACCAGCACACCGATCACGCCGGGACCTGGCACACTGCTCCCAGCCGCCACGCTGACGCCCATCAATTAACTGGACAAATGCCCAGCCCTCATGTAGAATAAGCCGCCGTCGTAAAAAAACGAATCAGTAAATTTTGGAGAAAAACCTTGGCTAATATTAAATCACAAATCAAACGCAATCGGCAGAATGAAAAAAGTCGCATTCGCAATCGCACATTTCGCGGCGCCGCGCGCACCGCTGTCAGCGCCGCGCGCGCCTCTTTCGCGGAGAAAGACGTCAATACAAAAGAAGCTGTGATCAATGCGATCAGCGCTTTGGATCGAGCCGCCGAACAAGGCGTGATCCATGCCAACAACGCATCGCGCCGCAAAGGACGTTTGATGAAACGTCTTGCCGCTTTCCTTGCCGCGCCTGCCGTTGAATCAACCGATTCTAAAAAATAGTCTGATACTTGACGACTAAAAGAGGTTCGCTCAAAGCGAGCCTCTTTTTTTATTTATGCGCCAAAGTCCTGTTGTGCTAGAATCAGCGCATGTCCATAAAAATTATCTTCATGGGTTCGCCTGAATTTGCATTGCCCGCGCTTTCCTCGCTTGCCAAAAATTATCAAGTGGTTGGCGTGGTCACGCAGCCTGATCGCGCATCGGGGCGCGGACGCGAGCTCAAAGCGCCGCCGGTGAAAACGCTTGCGCTTCAACTCAACATTCCTGTCATTCAACCTGAAAAATTGAAAGAGCTAGAAGCGACGGAACAACTCCGCGTCTGGAATCCCGATCTCATTGTAGTCGCCGCCTTTGGACAAATTCTCAAAAAAAATATTTTGGAAATGCCGCGTTACGGCTGCCTCAACGTCCACGCTTCGCTGCTTCCGCGTTGGCGCGGCGCTGCGCCGATCAACGCCGCAATCTTAAATGGCGACGATGAAATTGGCGTGACGATTATGCAAATGGATGTGGGACTCGATACAGGCGCGATATTGACGAAAAAAAAACTGCGCGTTACCCCTGACCTCACAACGGGTTCGGCGCTGTCAATATTATCCAAACTTGGCGCTGATCTGCTCCTCGAAACCCTGCCCGATTATTTAGACGGCAAGTTGATAGCGACTCCGCAACCCGAAGATGGAGTCACTTACGCGCCGATGTTGACCAAAGAAGATGGACATCTCGACTTCACGCATCCCGCCGTTGAATTGGAGCGCCGTGTGCGCGCCATGAATCCCTGGCCCAGCGCGTGGTTTATGTGGAACGGGAATCCGCTCAAGGTGTTGCGCGCATCCGTTGCGGGCGCGGAAAAAATATCGGCGCTCGGAAGCAGATTGAACGTCGCAGGAAAGCCCGCGATCCAGACATCAGATGGCGTATTAGTTTTGGAAGAAGTTCAACCTGCGGGCAAAAAATCCATGAATGGAAAATCTTTTCTGGCAGGCGCGCGCGAGTGGATTGAATAGTCGTATAATGACTGTGAATAAATCTGTAATCATAAGGAGACATAATGGCAACCACAATTGAAAATCTAAAAGTAGCGTTTGCAGGCGAAAGTCAGGCGAATCAAAAATATCGCGCATTTGCGAAGAAGGCTGAAAAAGACGGCTTCCCGAATATCGCGCGCTTGTTCCGCACAACCGCGGAAGCCGAACGCATTCACGCCGAAGGACATTTGGGCGCGCAGGATGGAATCGGTTCCACTGCCGCTAATTTGCAAGCCGCTATTGACGGCGAAACTTACGAAACCACCGTTATGTATCCGCCGATGTTTGAGCAGGCGAAAGCCGACGATCACAAAGCCAAGCGCATGTTTGGTTATGCGTTGGACGCCGAAGCGGTTCACGCCAAACTGTACAGCATGGCTTTGGAAGCGGTGAAGCAAGGCAAAGATTTAGCCAATCTGGAATTTTATCTCTGCCCTGTGTGCGGCAACATCGAACTTGGCAAGCCGACCGAACCATGCAAAGTCTGCGGCGCAAAAGCGGATAAATTTGTTTTGGTGTAATAAAACGTACCGCGATATTTATGTCGCATTCTTTTTGACAATAACCTTTTGCGTAAGTAAAAATGTATTTCGAACCGCAGAGGCGCAGAGTTAAAAGAATTCTCTGTGTTCTCTGCGGTGGATTTTAAGACTTTCGTAAAAAGTCAAATAAAAACATTCCTCGTCCATGCGGCGGGGAATGTTTTTTATGCTAAAATTCGCCGCCCCTTACTGGCGCGGAGAAAAAAATATGCAGGATGAAATTTCAACTATTAATACTTCTATCAGCGAGTCCATTGCCGCGCGGCGGACTTTTGCGATCATCTCGCACCCAGACGCAGGCAAGACCACGTTGACGGAAAAATTGCTTTTATACGGCAACGCCATTGATTTGGCGGGCAATGTGCGCGCGCGCAAAAATCAACGCGCCACTACATCCGATTGGATGGAGATGGAACGCGAGCGCGGCATTTCGATCACCTCGACCATTCTTCAATTTCCATATCAAGGCTACATTATCAATTTGCTCGATACGCCCGGACATCAGGATTTTTCTGAAGACACCTATCGCACCCTTTCTGCGGTGGATAGCGCGGTGATGGTGATTGACGCGGCAAAAGGCATCGAGCCGCAAACGCTCAAACTTTTTGAAGTTTGCCGCAAACGCGGGATTCCTATTTTTACGTTCATCAATAAAATGGACAGACCCGCGCGCGATCCGCTGGATTTGTTGGATGAAATTAAAAAAGTATTGGGCATGGAACCGATTCCCATGAACTGGCCCATCGGCGACGGCGCGCTGTTCAAGGGCGTATATGACCGCGCCTCAAAAAAAGTTTGTATCTTTGAGCGCACCGAACGCAACGAACGCATGGCGGTTGAAACTTTCATGTCTTTGGATGATCTCGTTAAAAATAATATCTTGTCGCAAAAGCATTATGAAGAGACGGCGGAGAGCGTTCATCTTTTGGATGAGGCGGGCGTTATTTTTGACCACGCCAGCGTATTGAATGAAAAACAAACTCCCGTTTTCTTTGGCAGCGCGTTGACAAATTTTGGCGTGAGTTTATTTCTCAATGCGTTTGTGAAATACGCGCCGCAGCCGCAGCCGTATATCAGCGACGCTGGCATGATCGAACCGAGCGCGCCGAATTTTTCTGGCTTTATCTTCAAGATACAAGCGAACATGAATCCCAAACACCGCGACAGCGTCGCGTTTTTGCGAATCTGTTCAGGACGCTTCGAGCGCGGCATGGATTTGATTCATGCGCAAAGCGGAAAAAATATCCGCATGTTGCGTCCATATAAACCGTTTGCCAACGAGCGCGAAATTTTAGACGAAGCCTTCGCGGGCGATGTGCTGGGAATTCCAAATAACGGAGATTTTGCCATCGGCGATTCGCTTTGCGCGGGGGCGGTTGTGCGTTTCGCGCCCATTCCGCGTTTTCAGCCTGAGCATTTTGCGCTCTTGCGAAATACCGATTTGAATAAACAGAAACAATTTGCAAAAGGACTTTCTCAACTTGAAAGCGAGGGCGCGGCGCTTGTCTTGTATAACGTCAACGCTTTCAAACGCGAACCGATTTTGGCGGTTGTCGGTCAACTGCAATTTGACGTAGTGCAAGCGCGGCTGAAAGCCGAATACAACGTCCCGACGGAATTGGAACGTCTGCCGCATACGTTGTTACGCTGGATCAAAGGACCCGCTGCGGCAATTGATAATTTATCCAATCGCAGCGAAGCCGTCATTGCCCGCGATTCAAGCAATGAATTGGTTGCGCTGTTCCCCGCGCCATTCCTTTTGAAATATTACATTGAGAAAAATCCCGACTTGCGTTTTGTGGATATTAATGAGGATTAGCGTAGCGCGCCTTATTTTGATTTACAATTAATTCAAGGAAGGATGCTATGCCAAAATATGTCGCCGCAATAGATCAAGGCACAACCAGCACGCGCTTTATTATTTTTGATCACAACGGAAGCGTCGTTGCTGCTGACCAAAAAGAACACCGCCAAATTTTCCCCAAGCCGGGTTGGGTGGAGCATGATCCGCTTGAAATATGGGAGCGAACGCGAGAGGCGGCGCAAGGGGCGATGGGGAAATTGGTCGAAAGTCAAAAGTCGCAGGTCGAGATCGCCGCGATTGGCGTCGCCAATCAACGTGAGACTACTGTGGTTTGGGACAAGAAGACAGGCAAGCCTGTTTATAACGCTATCGTCTGGCAGGATACGCGGACAGATACGATCATTTCAAAGTTGGCTAAAAATGGCGGACAAGATCGCTTTAGAAAAAAAACAGGGTTGCCGCTCGCTACATATTTTTCAGGTCCAAAAATTACATGGATTTTGGATAACGTCAAAGGCGCGAAGGCGAAAGCACAAAAAGGCGACCTGTTATTCGGCAACATTGATTCGTGGTTGATATGGAATTTATGCGGCGCGCACGTCACCGACGTGACCAACGCTTCGCGCACGATGCTGATGAATCTCAAGACGCTGGATTGGGACGATGAGATTCTAAAGATCATGGGCATTCCGCGCGCGATGTTGCCGCAAATAAAATCATCTTCCGAAATTTATGGCGCTGTTGGGGCGCAATATATTGCGCCCTTACAGGGCGTTCCCGTCGCCGGCGATTTGGGCGATCAGCAAGCCGCGCTGTTTGGTCAAACTTGTTTCAAGGCGGGCGAGGCAAAGAATACTTACGGCACGGGCTGTTTCATGTTGATGAACACGGGCGAAAAACCCGTGCAAAGCAAAGCGGGCTTGCTCACCACGCTTGGATATAAAATCGGCAATCGCAAAGCCGCGTACGCGCTGGAAGGCTCGATTGCCATCGCGGGCGCGTTAGTCCAATGGCTGCGCGACAACCTTGACATGATAGAAAAATCAGCGGACGTGGAAGCGTTGGCGGGAACAGTCGAAGATAACGGCGGCATTTATTTTGTTCCCGCGTTTTCGGGGTTGTACGCGCCGTATTGGAAAGCGGATGCGCGCGGAGTCATCGCGGGCTTGACGCGCTACGTCAACAAAGGTCACATTGCGCGCGCCGCGCTTGAATCCACCGCGTATCAAACCCGCGAAGTATTGGATGCAATGGAAAAAGATTCGGGCGTAAAACTCCGCGCGTTGAAAGTGGACGGCGGCATGGTCTTCAATGAAACGCTGATGCAATTTCAATCCGATATTTTGAACGTGCCAGTGATACGTCCCAAAGTCGCGGAGACGACCGCGCTTGGCGCGGCGTACGCGGCGGGACTGGCGGTTGGCTTTTGGAAAAACTTTGACGAGTTGCGAGTCAATTGGGGACGCGACAAAGAATGGAAACCCAAAATGAGCGCAAAGCAGCGCAAGAAGTTATACTTGGGTTGGAAGAAAGCGGTCACGCGCACGTTTGATTGGATGTGAATTGCGGTTACAAGTTACAGGTTACAGGTTGCGAGTTACGGGTTACAAGTTACAAACCCTAAGTTCTTTCCAACCTTCAACCTTTGACCTTCAACCTTTGACCTTTGACCTTCTCCCCTCGGACAAACATGAATCGACAAGAAATCTTAACTCAACTGAAAAACAACCCCGAAGTTTCCGTGCTGATCGTTGGCGCGGGAATTAACGGCATCGGCACGTTTCGCGATCTTGCGCTCAACGGCGTGGATGTGTTGCTCGTTGATCGCGCGGACTTTTGCGGCGGCGCGAGCGCTGCGTCTTCGCACATGGCGCATGGCGGCATTCGATATTTGGAGAACGGCGAATTTCGTCTCGTGCGCGAAGCGGTGCAAGAACGCAATCGCATGATTCAAAACGCGCCGCATATTGTCAAGCCGCTGCCTACAACAATTCCCATGTTCAAATATTTATCGGGCGTGTTGAATGCGCCGCTAAAATTTTTGGGCTGGCTCGACAAACCCTCAGAGCGCGGTTCGCTGATTATCAAACTTGGCTTGATGATGTATGACGCGTACACGGGCAAGACTGGCGCTGTGCCGAAGCATCAATTTATTTCACGCGCTGAATCTTTAAAACGCTGGAATCGCCTCAATCCCCAAATTGTCAATACCGCCACATATTACGACGGCTTGATTTCTAATCCCGAAAGACTCGCGCTTGAAGTTTTGATGGACGCAGAAGCCGAAACTTCCAACGCGCGCGCGCTGAATTACGTCGGCATGATCGGCGGCGAACACGATACGATTTCTCTGCGCGATGAATTGAGTGGCGAGGTTTATTCTGTGCGCCCCAAGTTGCTCATCAACGCCGCAGGTCCGTGGATTGATTTCGCAAATGCCGCGCTGGGTTTATCCACGCGTTATATCGGCGGCACAAAAGGTTCGCATATCGTTGTGGATAATCCCGAACTCCGCGCCGCAATTGGCGGACATGAATTTTTCTTTGAGAATAAAGACGGGCGCATTGTGTTGATCTTCCCGTTGTTTGATCGCGTCTTGCTTGGCACATCCGATATCAAAATTGAAAACCCCGACGATGCGCGTTGCACCGACGAAGAAGTGGATTACTTCATTGATTTAATCGCGCGCGTTTTTCCATCCATCAAAGTAACGCGCGAACAAGTCGTCTTCCGCTTTACGGGCGTACGTCCGCTTGGCAGCAGCGGCGCAAAAACAACGGGACAATACAGCCGCGATCATCACATCGAAGTACTGAGCGGCGAGTGGACGAATCTCAACTTCCCCGTTTATTCCCTCGTCGGCGGCAAGTGGACTTCGTTCCGCGCGTTTTCTGAACAAGCGACCGATAAGGTCTTGGCGTTCTTGGGTAAGACGCGACTCAAAAACACGCGCGATTTGCCCATCGGCGGCGGACGCGGTTATTCAAACGATGCGAATGAACAGAAACGTCAAATTGACGCTCTCGCCGCGTGGACGGGACTCAGCAAAGAGCGCTTGCAAATTTTGTATGCGCGTTACGGCTCGCGGACTGAAGCCATCGCCGCGTTCATCAAAAACGCCGAAGACGCGCCGCTGAGTTCCGCCCCCGATTATTCGCGCCGCGAAATGATCTTCCTCGCGCAACATGAAAAAGTGATTCATCTTGACGATCTATTATTGCGCCGTTCCATGCTTGCCATGCTGGGACGTTTGACGAAAGAATCCGTTATAGAAATTGCGAATGTTTTAGGCGGCGCGCTTGATTGGAGCGCGGAACAGAAAACTGTCGAGGCGGCGCGCGCGCTTCAATTACTCAAAGACAAACACGGGGTCGGATTTTAAGGCGAATGGTAAAATAATCAAACATGAAATGTTCCGTTGTTATTCCCGTTTATCGAAGCGAGCAAACGCTTGATGCATTGATTGAGCGCTTGGCGCAAGTTCTGCCAAAGGTGGCGGACGTTTATGAAGTTGTGCTGGTCAATGACGGCAGCCCCGATGCTAGTTGGGCGACCATTGAACGCTTATCCGCTCAATACGAGTGGGTGCGCGGCATTAACTTGATGCGGAATTATGGTCAGCATAACGCCGTGTTGTGCGGCATCCGCGAGGCGCGCTATGAGATCACCGTCACAATGGACGATGATTTGCAACATCCGCCGGAAGAAATTCCCCTGTTGATTGCGAAGTTGAATGAAGGCTTTGATATTGTTTACGGGATGCCTAAAAAACTTCCGCATAGTTGGTGGCGCAACGCGTTCTCTGTCCTCACAAAATACGCGATTTCTTATGTGATGGGATTCAAAACCGTGCGTGAGATTGGTTCCTTTCGCGCTTTTCACACGCGACTGCGAGATGCGTTTGTCCTGTATGCAGATTCCAATGTATTAGTGGATGTGCTTTTCTCGTGGGGCACGACTCGCTTTGGCTCGGTGCAAGTGAACGAAGCTCCTCGCGCGGTTGGACGCTCTAACTATACTTTCAGAAAATTGGTGCATGTCGCTTTGCTGGCGCTGACCAGTTACACCACGCTTCCGCTTCGCTTGGCTAGCTTTATGGGCTTTACATTCACGCTCTTTGGCTTGGGCGTTTTGATTTATGTTTTAGTTACCTATTTTGCGGCAGGTTCGGTTCCCGGCTTTTCTTTTCAAGCCTCGTTGATTTCTATCTTCAGCGGCGTGCAATTATTTGCGCTCGGTATTATCGGCGAATATCTGGCGCGGCTTTTTGACCGAGCAAGCGGTCGTCCTACTTATGCGATTGCCGAGACGACGCGCAACCGCTCCGCTGCTGAAGAGGAAAAATGAACGTTGTAATTCTCCAGCCTTCATACATTCCATGGCGCGGCTACTTTGATCAAATTCGCCGCGCCGATCTTTTTATTTTTTATGACGACGTGCAATATGATAAGCACGGCTGGCGCAATCGCAATCAGATCAAGACCGCGCAAGGCAAACAGTGGTTGACGATTCCCGTGCATAGCAAAGGCGTGACCGAAGGCGTTCCCATTAAAGATGTGCAAATTGATGGGTCGAAACCCTGGGCAAAAAATCATCTCAAAGCGCTGACGTTTGCTTACAACAAAGCGCCGTATTTCAAAAAATATTTGCCTTTGATTGAATCTTTTTACGACCGCCGCGATGAATCCCTTGCGGACTTTACGATTTTCACTACCGAGACGATTACGCGAGCGTTGGGAATCCAATCCACGCGCTTCATGCGTTCCTCTGAAATCAGCGGCATAGACGGTCAAAAGACCGATCGGCTAATTCAGATTTTGACCCAAGTCGGCGCGAAGCATTACATCAGCGGACCTTCGGCGCGCGATTATATCGAACAGGATAAATTCGACGCGGCAGGCATTACGCTTGAATACATTAAGTATGATTATCCCGTTTACGAACAACTTTACCCGCCCTTTGACTCATTCGTCAGCGTTCTTGATTTGCTTTTTATGACTGGCGAAAAATCTCTGGGTTATATTGTTAATACACAAGAGAAAATTTCTAAATGAAACTTGAAAACGCTCTTCAGAAATACAGAACTTACTTCACTGAAAAAATTGAAGCTCACGGCGCCGATCCCAAAGGCGTGGACTATAACGGCGCGGCGGCTCAGGAAATTCGCTTTGAACAATTGGTCAAGGTGATTGACCCATCGTCGGATTTTAGCGTGATTGATTACGGTTGCGGCTACGGCGCTTTGTTTGATTTTCTTCAAGAGAAAAATTGGCGACTTACCTATTACGGTTTTGACATGATCGAGGAAATGGCTGCGGCTGGACAGGCAGCGCATCCGGATTTTGCCAACGCGCATTTCTTTCATTCCGAAAGCGAGCTCAAAGTCGCCGATTACCTGACTGCGGGATCCATCTTCAACAATAAGTTTGGAGCAAGTTATGACGAATGGCAAAACATGGTCGCCGCAACTTTGCGACGCATGAACGCGCTTTGCTCAAAAGGCTTTTCCTTCAACATGCTCACCAAATATTCCGACGAAGATCGCATGGCGCAGCGCCCCGATTTATTCTTTGGCGACCCGCTGTTCTTCTTCGATTTTTGCAAACGCAATTTTTCGCGCAATGTGGCGTTGCTCCATGATTATGGCATTTACGATTTCACCATCCTCGTCCGCAAGGATGTGTAACGTGGCGCGATATTAATATCGCGTTGCAAAAATTTATGCAACTCGTCCAATCTCCGCGCGCTTCGGCTATTTTATATAACATCTTAGTCGGGCGCGCGGATTTGCGCGCGTGGCTGTTGCCCGCGAATATCTGTCCCATTGTGCCGCTTGCGTTTTTGAAGGCGCGAGTCCCATTTCAATTTGTGGATATTGATTCTGCGCTGCAAATGGATTTGGATCAAGCGCGCGATTTAATCTCGACGCGAAAATTCGGCGGCTTGCTGTACGCGCATCCTTACGGCGAATCCTCCGCGCCGCTGGAGTTTTTCTCCGCGCTCAAGAATCTAATTCCCGAATTTTTTATCATAGACGACCGCTGTTTATGTATTCCCGATATTGAGCCGCCGACTTCTCCCGCCGACGCGATTCTATACAGCACGGGCTACGCCAAAGTGGTGGAACTTAATTTTGGCGGTTATGCATTTTTGCGCGACGAGATTAAATATCAATCCGCGAGTTTGCCCTTCAACCCTGAACATCACGCTGAGATTGAAAAACTTTATAAGCAAGCCATTCAGCGGCGCGAAAAATTTATCTATCGCGACAGCGACTGGCTTCAAATTGACCCGCCTTTTCCCGCATGGTATGATTATTCCAAGCAAATCGAAACGCGGCGCAGAAAAACGCTTTTACATCGCGCCGCGTTGAATCGCATTTACGAATCGCGTTTGCCAAAGGAAATCCAACTGCCGCCGAGTTATCAAATGTGGCGGTTTAACATTCGCGTAAAAAATAAATCCAAAATATTGAACGCGATTTTTCAGGCAGGGCTCTTTGCCAGTTCGCATTATGCGTCTATGGCGGGCATTATGGCGGACGGTTTTGCTCCGCGCGCCGAGTCGCTTGCGGACGAGGTTGTCAATTTGTTCAACGACGAACATTTCAACGAAGCGCAAGCGCAAAAGACCTGCGATGTTATTTTGAGGAGCCTATGATCAAAGTAGATTTTAATCGCCCTATCACGGTGGGCAATGAATTTGAATACATGCGTCAAGCGATTGCCAACGCGCACATCTCAGGCGACGGCGCGTTTACCAAAAAATGCCATGTCTTTCTTGAAAGTCAACTTGGCGTAAAAAAGGCTTTGCTCACCACTTCATGCACGCACGCGTTGGAAATGTCTGCGATTCTTTTGGATATCAAACCCGGCGACGAAGTCGTCATTCCCGATTTCACTTTTGTCTCGACAGTCAACGCGTTTGTCCTACGCGGCGCGAAACCAATCTTTGTGGATGTTCGCCCCGACACGCTCAACCTTGACGAAACCAAACTTGAAGATGCGATCACGCCGCGCACGAAGGCGATTGTCCCTGTGCATTACGCGGGCGTCGGCTGCGAAATGGATGCCATTTTAGAAATTGCCAAGCGCCATAATATCGCCGTCGTGGAAGATAACGCGCACGGTTTGTTTGGAAAATATAAAGGAAAATATCTTGGCACGTTTGGCGCGCTGGCGACGCAATCTTTCCACGAGACAAAAAACTTTTCGTGCGGAGAAGGCGGCGCGTTGCTGATCAACGATCCGAGTTTAGCAGAGCGCGCCGAGATCATCCGCGAAAAAGGCAC
>JAVHOY010000059.1:0-1718 GCA_036170295.1 bacterium | reverse complement strand
TGGCACGTCTACACACTGATTATCAAAATTTTAAGCGGATTGTCTTTTCTGTGGCTTATGCGCGAACTATGGCCCCAGAAAAAAATGGAAACGACTTTCATTGCGCTTTTGTTTGTCGTCTATCCCGGGTTTTATCAGCAACCCAACGCTTTGACTTACAAGCAAATGATTCTGGCTTATGGTTGCGCGCTGCTTTCATTTGCCTTGACGATTGCGGCGTTAAAAACAAAAAAAACATTATCTAAAATAACATACGCGGCGCTTGCTTTACTTCTCGCCGCAGTTTACCTTCTGATCTTTGAAGTGTTGATTGGTTTGGAAGCGGCGCGCTTATTGTTGATCTGGTATTTTTTTCAACGCGAATTGGGCGGCTGGAAAATCGCATTCCGTAAAACCATAACGCAATCTTTTCCTTATTTATTTTTAGCGTCCGCTTTTGTGTTTTGGCGAATCTTTTTATTCCAAAGCACGCGCCACGCTACGCGCGTGGATCTATTGGTGGGGGAGTATGCTTCCACTCCTTTACATACCCTTGCGCGATTTTTCCTTGAGACGTTCAAAGATATATTCGAGACTACCATGTTCGCGTGGAGCGTCCCGTACTATCAATTCACAAGAAGCGCTGAATATCGCGATATGTTCTTTGCTTTAGGTTTAGGGTTATTGGTTATATTGCTTGGCGTAATCTATTGGCGGATTTCGCATAAAGCGGATGCGGATGCAACTCCCCAAGTCGGCTTGGATTGGCTGTTGCTTGGCGCCGCGATCATTGTGATTACAACGATTCCCGTTATCGCCGCAGGACGCAACGCGATTTTCGCCATGCAGTGGGATCGCTATACATATCAATCCTCGCTTGGCGTCGCCTTATTCTTTGGCGGAGTTATTTTTTATATCATCCAGAATAAAACTTTTCGCTGGGCGTTCTTAGCGAGCTTGCTCATCGCGGGCGTTGTGACGCAATACTTTAGCGCCGCATATAATCGCGACTTTTGGACAGTAGAGCGCGAGGCGTGGTGGCAACTCACATGGCGCGCCCCGCAGATCAAAGACGGCGCGACCATCATCGGCGCTTTTGTGCCGGGTTATCGGCTCGCCGAAGATTATGAAGTGTGGGCTCCCGCGAATTTAGTCTATCATCCGGGCGAGCCGTTGAAGTTGCAGGGGCAAATCATGTACGACCAACTCTGGCTGGAACTTGAAAGCGGCGCCGCGCAAAAACGAATGGTGCGCAGCGCCGTCGCTGTGAACCGCGACTACGGCAATGTGATTATTATTTCTCAACCTGCGCAAGGCGCTTGTTTGCATTTGTTAGATGGCAATCGCGCCGACCAAACCGTGACGGAGCCGGTGGATGTGCGAATGATCGCAAAATATTCCGACGTGAATTTAGTTGAGCCAACCGCGCAACAGGCAGTTCCTCCCGCTGAATTTTTTGGCGCTGAGCCGACTCATACTTGGTGTTACTTTTATCAAAAAATGGACCTTGCGCGCCAAACGCAAGATTGGAAAGCCGTCGCAAATTTGGCAAACGAAGCCATCGCAAAAAAACTAAATCCGAGCGATCTCTCTGAATGGATGCCCGCGTTAGAGGCTTATATTCATTTGAAAGACTCGAGTCGCGTTAAAGAGGTGGCGCGTTGGATGCGCGCCGACAAATATATCCGCGCAGGCATTTGCGCGAATCTCGAAGCGTTGAAGGATCAGCCGCTAAGCGC
>JAVHOY010000058.1:2455-4500 GCA_036170295.1 bacterium | reverse complement strand
TGGATGCAGGAAAACTCGAAGCCAGCCTGTCCTGGCGACTGTCCAGGGAAAAATGTCTGAAAAGCCGCGTCATTCGCCTTTTCGCGCAATTCGCGTTAAGATTTTGCCAACTTTGCAAAAACTGTGTTTCCGTTAATCCGAGCCAATCTGCGCGAGTAAAAAATGAGTTAGCGTAGATTAGTAATTTTTTACGACCTTCATTCTTCGCAGTAAAACTTTACGCATACTTCCGTATTGCCAGCACCGCGTTATGTCCGCCGAAGCCGAAAGCGTTGCTGATCGCCAGCGAGATTTTCGCTTCGCGCGCTTTGTTGGGAATGTAATCAAGATCGCATTCGGGGTCGGGCGTTTCGTAATGAATGGTGGGAGGCAAAATTCCATCGCGGATGGCTTGCGCGCAGAAGATAACTTCCAGCGCGCCGGTTGCGCCCATCATGTGTCCTGTCATAGATTTGGTTGAAGAGATCGGCGTCTTGTATGCGAACTCGCCAAGCGCGGCTTTTATTGCGCGCGTTTCCGCCTGATCGTTCATCAGCGTGCCTGTGCCGTGCGCGTTGATATAACCGACTTCGTCCACATTCACTTTCGCAGAATCTAACGCCATGCGAATCGCCGCCGCGCCGCCCGCGCCATAAGTATGCGGCGCGGTGACATGAAAAGCGTCCGCAGTCGAGCCATAGCCTGCCAGCTCGGCAAAGATGTTCGCGCCGCGCGCTTTTGCGCTCGATTCGCGTTCAAGCACGATAACCGCCGCGCCCTCGCCCATTACAAGTCCGTCGCGATTTTTATCGAAAGGCTGCGGAGTCATCGAATAGTTATCGTTATGGCGCGACATCGCCCCGACGCGATCAAACGCCGCAACGCCGGTGGATGTGATGGTCGCTTCCGACGCGCCTGTCAGCGCCGCATCAATCATGCCGGTACGCAACATCATCAGCGCCATGCCGATTCCATCCGAGCCTGAAGCGCAAGCGGATGCGATGGAAAAACTCGGACCTTTTGCGCCAAATTCAATTGCGGTCATGCCCGCGCCGCCGTTCGCCATCAACATCGGAATGAGGAACGGGCTGACGCGCCGCGGTCCTTCGGTGTAATTCACAATGATCGCGTCTTGCAACGATTGCAAACCGCCAATGGCGGAAGAAATGATCACGCCGATGCGTCCCGCGTTGGCTTCGGTAATCTGCAAGCCCGATTGATCCAAAGCCTGCTTTGCCGACGCAATCGTAAATTGTTCAAAACGATCGCGCCGTCGCGCTTCTTTCGCTTCCATAAATTCTTCGGGCTTAAAGTTTTTCACCTCCGCCGCGATATGCACTTGCAAAGATGACGAATCAAATAACGTAATCGGCGCGACGCCTGAAACGCCCGCCGTTAAATTTTTCCAACTCTCTTCGACATTCAACCCAAGCGGATTGACCGTTCCCATTCCTGTAATCACAATTCGTTCTTGCATACTTCCTCCAGCGATAATTTTTTATATTAGGCTTTACATAAAACCCCATCGGATGAAAAGCGTGACGCGCCGCATACGACGTTCAATGGGCTTGCGCGTTCAAATTTTATTTGCGCCTAAATTTTTCGCGCCACTCGCGCTGCAACATACCGTAATAATATTCGCTCGCGTATGCGCCGTTGAAAATAAAACTCTCGACATAATGCGCTTCTCTGCGAAAGCCAAGTTTTTCTAACGTGCGGTATGAGGCGATATTCTCGGCGTCGCAATCTGCGGTCACGCGGTGCATATTCATATCTTCAAAAAGATATTCCAATAAACAGGGAATAATCTCGACGGCATATCCTTTGCGCCAATGTTTTGCGGCGATGGTGAAGCCGATCACCGCTTGACGCACGTCTTCTTTTTTGACATAGCAACCCAAATCGCCGATCAACTCGTCGGTAGATTTCAGCGCCACCGCAAATTGAATCCAACCGCCTTGTTTTGGCGCGCTCCGTTCGCGCATAGACGAGATGAAATCTTCCGCTCGTTCGCGCGGATAGGGAAACTCCCAGCCTTGATATTTTGCGACTTCAGCGTCGTTGCG
>JAVHOY010000058.1:0-2355 GCA_036170295.1 bacterium | reverse complement strand
ATAAGCGCCCTCGACCCATTCCGCGCCGCCGGGACCGATTTCTTTTTTCCAAATAGGGACGATCTCTTTCAAGCGATCAATGCCGTAACGCGCAGCGTCGAACACGCCGGTATCGCGGTGCGCGGCTGTACACGCGATCAGCGTGGTCGGCGTTTTTGGATATAGTTTGCCGATGCGCTGAACGATGGCAATACCTTCCACGACATTCCACTTTGCGCGGATCTCGTCAGCGACTTGTTTCATTTTTTCTTCCGCCATTGGGACGTACGCTTCGTATTCGAGATAATCTGTCACATGCGCATCGCCGCGATTAGTTTCGCCGCGCACCATGCCCGTAAAGATTGCCGCCGCGCCAGTGGTGGTCAGCGTGATTTTGGCGAGCAGATCATTTAGGTCAATTTCAGATTCGGTGACGGAGAGAATGGTTGGAAAGTTTGAAGGTTTCATGTTGTGAGTTATCCGCCGCTGACTGGCGGAAACATACCGATCTCGGCGTTGAGCGGGACAACGTTTTCATCAAAAGCATATTCGCGGTTGATGGTCATCAATACCGATTTCATAGATTCTTTTAGATTCGGATAATCTGTTGAAAGTTTGTCTTTCAAATCCTTAATTGTCATGTCGGCGGAGATATTCATCTCCAGCGTTTTTGTCCCCGCGCGGTCGCGGATGGTGGCGAAGAATAAAAGTTTTATGTGATTCATAGAATTCCTATGTCGAAAGTCGAAGGTCAAAGGTCTGCTGTTGACTTTCGACTTTCGACCTTTGACATATTATTCGTTTATAACATCGCCCGACTGCCCGCCATGTTTTTCCACCAAACGGATATTTTGAATCCGCATGGTTTTCTCGACGGCTTTCGCCATATCATAAACGGTCAGCGCGGCGACAGAGACGGCGGTCAGCGCTTCCATTTCCACGCCGGTTTTAGCGGTGGTCTTGGCTGTGGCGGTGATGATAACCCCGGGCAATGATTCATCCAGCGCGAGGTCTACATCCACTTTTGAAAGGAAGAGCGCATGGCAAAGTGGAATCAATTCTGAGGTGCGCTTTGCCGCGTTGATGCCTGCAATTTGCGCGACGGTTAACACATCGCCTTTTTTGATTTGCCCCGCGCGGATTAAATCAAACGTTTCTTTCTTCATGCGAATCTCGCCGCGCGCGATTGCGATTCGTTCGGTATCGGGCTTCGCGCCAACGTCAACCATGCGAGCGCGTCCGTGTTCGTCTATGTGCGTCAGTTTCGTCATAAGCGGAATTATACACTGGTATAATTCGCGCGCTATGGAGAACCTGTTAGGACGTCAAATTACCGGTTACAAGGTGCAGACCCCAGTTTACGAGGGACCGCTTGACCTTTTGTTAAGCCTCATCGAGCGCGCCGAGTTAAACATTACCGCCATTTCGCTTGCGTCGGTGACGGATCAATATTTGTCGTATCTGCATGGGCTTGAGCAAATGAAGCCCGATGAAATTTCATCTTTCCTGGTGATCGCGGCGAAACTGGTGCAGATCAAATCCGAAGCGCTGTTGCCGCGTCCGATTGAACGCGAACCCGGCGAAGAAGACCCCGGCGCGGAACTGGTTGAGTTGCTCATCCTTTATAAACGTTATAAAGAAATCGCGCTGTGGATCGAAGCGCGGCAGGAAAATAATTTGCGCGCGCATTTGCGCGTCGCGCCGCCGCCCAAAGTGGAAGCGAAACTTGATCTCTCAAATCTAACGCTTGAGGGTTTGCTTGCCGCCGCAGAATCTGCGTTTTCAAAAGGCAAGGATAAGAAAGCGCTGGGCACGGTCATTGCCGCGCCGCGCATCACCATCCGCGAAAAGATTGAATACATTACGAAGACAATGAAAAGCATTCAGCGCATGTCGTTCAGCGGTTTGATTACAGATAGATCCACGCGCGTTGAAATCGTCGTCACGTTTTTGGCGTTGCTGGAATTGGTCAAGCGGTATCGCCTCTCGGCGTATCAAAACGAGTTGTTTGGGGATATTGAGTTTGAAAGAACGGAAGAATGGAAGGACGACGAAGAAATTGAAATTGAGTTTGAATAAAAAAGACCTCCGAAAGTTCGGGGGTCTTTTCTTTGCTGGGGACAATGGATTCGAACCACTACTAGCTGCTCCAGAGGCAGCTGTCCTGCCGTTAGACGAGTCCCCATCAATTCACCAGCGGATGGTATTCTATCACGCACGTTAGGCGCGGGCAAGAAGGGAATTAGGGCATAAAAAACGCAACAAGCGCGGCGCAACCAATACAGGATACTAAAGAACATTTGCCGCTGGCTAAGGCATCTGCCCTTTTTTCATTATAAATTGACTTCGCTATTCTGTATATACCGACACAGCAAT
>JAVHOY010000057.1:0-1042 GCA_036170295.1 bacterium | reverse complement strand
ATGAATTTCATACAAATCAAGACGGAAGCATTATTGTGCCTATTGAGCCGATGCAAGCGCCGAGTCTCGCGCAGGATATCGCGATTAAACAACTGGCGGCTAAATTGGGCGCGCAAGAAAGCGCGATTAGCGTTGTAAGCAACGTTGCAGTTCAGTGGGCAGATTCCTGTCTTGGAATCGCAACGGCGGGAACAACGTGCGCTGAAACAATTACGCCGGGATATTTGATTGTGCTTGAAGAGAGCGGAACACAGTATGAATATCACACCAACGATGACGGCAGCGTTATCTTGCTGGCGCCGTAATTTGAGCGCCAGTTAAAAACTACCCTCCCGCGTTTTTCATAAAACAAAGAAGATGTTGACGCCGCCTATTCAATTAAGGAAAAACTTAAATATTGCTTCTCCGCTCTATAAGCGCTAACCTAAGCGCAGGCAGCGCGGGCTGTTCTATTTTGTTTATTACATAAGGAGACAACTATGTTAGGTGGCTATGCAAACCGTATCGCGTGGGTTGATCTATCAGCTGGCAAGGTGGAATTTAAGCCTATGCCTGAAGACGACGCCAGGAAATATATTGGCGGTCGAGGCTTGGGCGTGAAGTTCGTTTACGACAACGGTCCAAAAGTGGATGCGCTTTCCCCTGATAACATCCTCTGCTTTATGAACGGACCGCTGACTGGCTCGGAAGCGAACATGAGCGGACGCATGGCGGTCGTGACCAAATCGCCGCTGACGGGAACCGTAACCGATTCTCACCATGGCGGCTGGTCTGCGGCGCGCTTGCGCTGGGCTGGCTTCGATGGCTTGGTCTTCAAAGGCAAAGCCAAAAAACCGACTTACGCCTACATCCATGATGATAAGTTGGAATTGCTGGATGCATCCGAAGTATGGGGAAAAGGCGTTCACGACACTATTAAACATTTCAAAAATAAATATGGCGAAAAAGATTTGACCGTCATCACGATTGGTCCCGCAGGCGAGAAATTGGTTAAATTTGCATGCTGGATCAACGAGAATGATCGCGCCAGCGGACGCGGCGG
>JAVHOY010000056.1:0-1042 GCA_036170295.1 bacterium | reverse complement strand
TCTTCGTTGATGGAATTAATGAATGAAATGTATAAAGCGCGCGAAGCGGGCGCGGCGGGAACGGATGAATGGAACGAAGCGCTGGAGATTTACTTAAAGATGATGGCGCCTGTCGCTCCGCACATTGCCGAAGAATTGTGGACGAATCAATTAGGCAAGCCGTATTCCGTTCATCAACAATCCTGGCCCTCAGTGGACGATGAAGCTGCGAAGGAAGATTCGATTGAGATTCCCATTCAAATCAACGGCAAGTTGCGCGACAAAGTCATCGTCTCTGCGGAAGCGACGGAAGATGAAATCAAGTCTGCCGCGCTGGCAAGCGAAATCATCCAAAAATATTTGGATGGCAAAGAACCGCGCAAGGTGATTGTAGCGAAAGGAAGATTAGTGAGCATTGTTTTATAGGAGATGGAAATAGAGGATAGTAAAAGCCGCCGCGAGTCTCATGAGACTCGCAGCGGCTTTTGTTTTTTAGAAATTTGCGTTGTCTGCATAAGATGTGGTTAAATTAGAAAATGACTTACGACATTTTAATTATCGGCGGCGGACCGAGCGGACTCTCCACCGCGCTGCACCTTGCGAAAAATTCTCCGCGACTGACGCCCACGATTTTGATCCTCGAAAAGGAAAGTTATCCGCGCCCCAAACTTTGCGCGGGCGGGCTTGTCGCCGACGCGGAGATCATCCTCGAAAGGCTCGGCTTGGATGTCAGCGAAGTTCCGCATGTGGACGTCTCGCGCGCGCATTTCGATTTCGCGGGCAGCGGACTCAATATCGGGATGAAAAATAACCGCGCGCTGCGCGTCATCCGCCGCGATGAGTTCGATGCGTGGCTTGCAAAAAAGACTCGCGCAGCGGGAATCGAAATCCGCGAAGGCGTGACCGTAAAAAACATCATTCCCGATAAAGACGGCGTAACCGTTGAAACCGATCATGGAAATTTTCGCGCCAAAATTGTTGTCGGCGCCGACGGTTCAAACGGCGTGACGCGCCGATCTATTTTTCCCAACGCGCCCGTTCACACCGCGCGCGTGTTGGAAGT
>JAVHOY010000055.1:0-4515 GCA_036170295.1 bacterium | reverse complement strand
ATTATCGTCAAAGGGAAAGACTTGATTATTTTTGACTGCGGATAAATTTTCCCAGCCCGGGCGCGACGCAATTGATTCGGGCGTAACGCCATACGCGGAATCGCCAAGAATAATGAAAGCGGGATCGGCGGCGACAACCTGCTCCAAACTAAATTGAGGATAACCGTCAATGTCAGACGCGATGTTATATCCGCCTGCGCGTTCGAGCAACAACGAAATGAACGTGCCTTTGCCGGCGGTGTAAGGCTTGGCGGGATCGGTGGCGTCCAATTCATAAAAGGTGCTGAGGCGCGAGCTGATCGGCGCGATTTTTTCATCCACTGCGGCGACGCGCGCCTTAAGCGATTCGATCAACGCGGCGGCTTCGCTTTCGCGTCCCGTTAATTTTGCGACGATCTCAAGATTGGAATACATGCCTTCAAGCGTTGTTGGATTTTTTAGATAATATACATTCAATCCCAAATCTTCAAGAGCCTTCACTTGTTCGGGCGTGTTGACTTCGGCGGCGAGGATTAAATCGGGTTTGAGCGAGACGATCAATTCGGTGTTCAACGCTTCAAACACGGAACCGATATCCTGCGCGCTTTTCGCGGCTTCGGGATAATCAGAAAGTTGATCGCGCCCGATGACTTGTTTACCCGCGCCGATGGCAAATAAAATTTCGGTGTTGGATGGCGCGAGCGAGATGATCTTTTGCGCGGGCGAATCTAGTTTGACTTCGCGTCCGAGTCCGTCGGTCAACGCGATGGAAGAATCCGCGACAACCTGCGTCGCAGTCGGATTTACCAGCGCAGGTTTTTCGGTTGGGAGCGCGGCGGAACCACACGCGCTAAGGAATAGCGCGAGGAGCAAAGTTAGAAAAAAAGTTTTACGAAACATGAAATCTCCTAATATTATGTGGCGTCACCCTGAGTGAAGCGAAGGGTCTCTATAAACACTGTAGAGATTCTTCGCTCCGCTCAGAATGACATGATGCGGAATCAAAATCCCCAGCCAAGGCTGGGGAGGTGTGGGAGAGGCAATCCGAGCGAGCCGTTCCTCCACCTCCTTTCTGCGAGAGTGTGGCGAACCAACCAGAGCGGGCGACCTGACTTAGGTAGGGTCGCGTTTCAAACGCGACCTACGCATTACAGTTGCGCGACAGCGTCAGAGTTTCACTGACTTCGCCGCTTGCTGATCGTTTATTATTTTTTGATTGTAAGCCGCGACGAGGTAAGCGTCAAGCCAAATAACAAAATGGCGGAAACCAGCAAGCTGAAATTTCCTGCGCGGGCGAAAATTCCAAGCGCGAGCCACGGGAGCAGAAACGCAAACGCAAGTCCAATCCATTTTTTTGCGTCAAGCGTGTCCGCTAAAATAAACATGGGAATCAGCAGAAACGAAAAATCGTAGTTTAGCAAATAGGGATTGACCAGCAGCGCGATACATACAAACGAAGCGATCAGCTCTTCAGGGGCGGGCTGACGTTTGCTCCATATAAACAAGCCGATCAATGCGATTAACAGCGTCGCGGCAATCCATGCGGAAGCGCTGAATTTCAATCCAAAGAGATGCGTAAGCGCAAGCGAAAAACTGACGCATAGACGGTCGCATTCGGAAGCGCCTCTGAAGGCAAGCAGCGAGCGCAAATATGCGACAAGCCAATTGCTGTCGGCGGCGAAGCCAACAGCGAAGAGAACAAAACCTGCGAAGCCAGTCGCGGCAACCGCGCGCTTGCCAAATTCATCGCGGCGAAGCAAAAGGTAAATAAACGCCGCCAGCAAAATTAAAAATCCAATATGCGGCTTGAACGTAGTCAGCGCCATACCGAGCGCGACGAGCGCGATGTTTTGTTTTCGCAGCGCATAGATCAGCAACGAAACGCCAAGCAACGTTGGAAAGATATATTGCCCCACATACAATGCGCCTAAGATGGGCAAAAACAGCGGAGCGACAACGAATGCCCATAATCTTTTATATGGATTCCATGAGTCGCTAAGCAGCCAGACGGAAATTAATAACATGCAAACATTAAGCAGAAACCACATCCGCGCCGCAACTGTGATGGGCAGCAACGCCAGCGGCAGCGTGGCGAGCGCATACCACGGCGGATAGGGAAACGACAAGACAAACACTCGCTCCGCTGAAACGCCCCATTCATTCGCAAGCGCTCGCGCCTGCCCGTCGCGGTCATACAGCGGAACGCCATGCAGAATTCCGCGATCCGCTTGATACAAAACTTGAAAATCAAGGTTGGGCGGCAACGGGAGCGGAATATAAAAAGCGATTACAAGTAAAAAACTTGCAATCGCAACGATAAGTAAAAAGGCAAAAAGAATTCGCTTCATGCGCCGACGATCAAATCTTGACTCTCTCAATTTTGAACGGCGTTTCATCAAGGTCAATTCGCTCGTCAAATTCGCGCGCGGCGAGATGACCGCTGAACACGGCTTGCGCGATGATGTTCGGCGCTTCGGCGTCGCCGATGACGCGCAGCGATTTGAGTTTGCCTTCCGCGAGCGCAGGTTGTAATTCGTGATACAACGCGTCGTTGGGAATTCTATCGGCGACGAGGACGATTGCGTCGCAGGGCAGAATCGATTCGGCGGAAGTGATCGTATGGGTCGCAACGGCGGATGCGCGGGAGTGCGCCGCGAGAACATGATTGGGAAGCAGAGTCACTTTCAAATCCAGCAAACGTTTGTGCACGCGCTTTTGTTCGAGGGTAAATTCCGTCCAATAAGAAACAAGGGGCGCGGGAGTCATTAACGTTACGTCGCAGCCGTTTGCGGCGAGCAGTTCCGCGAGAACGCCGCCCATGTAATAATGATCGTCGTCGTAGACCAAAATTTTTCCCGACGGCAAAACGCCGTTCATCAAATCATCGGGCGTGAAAATTTTTGCGTCGCCTTGCAAAGGATAGGCGACGCTGCGCCCCACGCCGTCGCGTCGCCAAGTTGCTCCCGTTGCGAGAATGACATGCGGCGCGCCCGATTCCAAAATATCTTTCGCGGTCATCGGGCTGGATGGATAAAAATAAACGTTATCCAGTTTTCCAATTTGAGTCAAACGCCAATCAATGACGCGCCGCCATTCGTTGAGATTTGGCAGCGTTGATTCCAGCGCCACGCGCCCGCCGGCTTCGCGTTTTGCGTCGGCGAGGATGACATGGTATCCGCGTTGACCTAACGCGCGCGCGGCTTCCAATCCCGCAGGTCCCGCGCCGACGATGAGAATCTCGTCGTCAGATTTTTTCGGCGCGATGTTTTCAGGATGCCAGCCGCGCCGCCATTCTTCGCCCATCGTCGGGTTTTGTGTGCAACGGATCGGCACATAGCGCGTGTCGCCGCTGACGCAGATATTACAGCCGATACATTCGCGGATATCTTCTTGTCTGCCTTCTTTAATTTTGTTCGGCAAAAATGGATCGGCAATCGAAGGTCGCGCCGCGCCGATCATATCCATCACGCCGCGCTCGATGGCTGAGACCATCGAATCGGGCGAGGTGTAACGTCCTACGCCGACGACGGGTTTGGTGGTTAATTGTTTTACAAAGGAAATATATTTTTCCTGATTGCCTTCTTTTTCAAAACGCGATGTGGTCGAATCGTTTGACCAGTTGCTGACGTTCACGTCCCACAAGTCGGGAAGTTCCGCGAGCATGGCGACAATGTCATGCGCTTCGCCGTCAAATTGCATTCCGCGCGCGCCGAGCAATTCATCCACCGCAAAGCGCACAGCGACGGCGCAGGTATCGCCGACGGCTTCTTTCGTTTCTTCAATCAACTCGCGGAAGAATCTCACGCGGTTGACCAGCGAGCCGCCGTATTCGTCGCTGCGATCATTTTCTTTTGACATGAGATGAAACGCGAACGCTAAATTATGCGCGGCGTAGCAGTAGATAATATCGAAGCCGGCTTTCTTGGCGCGAATAGCGGCGTTGCGATGCCATGTGCGAATGCGCTTCAAATCGTCTTTCGACGCGGCGCGACTCTGACCGGGTTCGTAGCCCGCGCCGCCGATCAATCCGCGCGAGCGCAAATCAAAAGGCGCGGCGCGCGAATATAAATTCAGCGCGTCGTGTCCGTTGTAGGTGAGTTCCATGCCAGCCAACGCGCCATGTTTGTGAACGGCTGCGGTCATCAACTGCCACGCGGGAATATCGTCGTCGTTCCAAATGCGCCCCTCAAAAAACGGAGAGAGATCGCCGGTGTGATGAATTTCTGTTTCTTCGGTGCAGACCACGCCCCAGCCGCCTTCGGCTTTCATGCCGCGCATGGCAGACATGCCCTGCGGCATCCGCCAGCCAAATCCGTTGCAATGCGGAACTTGATAGAAACGATTCGGCGCGGTGACGGGACCGATTTTGATGGGTTGAAACAAAATATCGTAACGAGAGCTCATTGAAAAATCCTTTGTGCTGTTTTCTAAAAAATTAAAAGCCGGTCGCCAGCGAAATGGCGAGCGCGATCAACATAAACAAAACTTGAAGAGCGAATAACGCCGCGAACACATAAGCGATGTAAACCCAAGTAG
>JAVHOY010000054.1:0-4518 GCA_036170295.1 bacterium | reverse complement strand
TAGTCAAATAGTCTTGCAGCCATCCATCCCCAAATCGCCAATTACCAATCACTCATTACCAATACCCATGTCTTTCGCCCACCTGCACGTCCACACGGAATATTCCCTCCTTGACGGCTTCTCAAATATCAAGAAGTTGATTGATCGCGTTAAAGCGCTGAACATGAGTTCGATTGCCATCACCGATCATGGCACCATGTTCGGCGTGATGGACTTCTACAAAGCCGCTAAAAAAGAAGGGATTAAACCCATCATCGGGCTGGAAGCGTACATGGCGGCGCGCACGATGAAGGACAAAGATTCAAAACTCGATCGCACCTCCTCGCATTTACTTTTGCTCGCCGAAAACGAAATCGGCTATAAGAATCTCCTCAAACTTTCATCCGCCGCGCAGTTGAGCGGATTCTATTATTACCCGCGCATTGACCATGACTTCCTCGCCGCGCACGCCGAAGGCTTGATCTGCACCACCGGCTGCATGTCCGCCGAAATTCCGCGCGCGCTGCTAGACGAACATCCCGAAGAAGCCGTGCGCCGCATGAACTGGTATTACGATGTTTTTGGCAAAGATAATTTCTTTGTCGAATTGCAGCAGCACAACATCAAAGAAATTACCGATCTCAATAAACAACTCGTGCAAATGGGCGCGCGCTATTCCGCAAAATATATCGCCACCAACGACGTGCATTACATTGACAAAGACGACGCGCGTTTGCAAGAAATTTTGCTCGCCATTCAAACGCAAACCACGCTCGCCGATCCCGACCGTATGAAGATGAGCGACGACTCATATTATCTGCGCACACCCGACGAGATGAGCGCCATCTTCGCCGAGATTCCCGAATCGTTAAGCAACACGCTGCTCATCGCCGAACGCTGCAACGTTGACCTTTCCTTCAAAGGCTATCACCTGCCCGACTTCGTCGTCCCCGAAGGCTACACCGCCGAAACATATCTGCGCGCGTTGTGCGAAGAGGGATTGAGAAAAAAATACGGCGACGACGCAACCAGCGCCAGAGTCCATGACAGACTCGATTATGAATTAAGCGTCGTCCACGCCATGGGATTTGACGCATACTTCCTGATCGTCTGGGACTTGTGCCGCTTCGCGCGCGAGGATGAAATTTGGTACAACGCGCGCGGTTCCGCCGCCGGCTCGATCATCGCGTACACGTTGGATATTACGCGCGTTGATCCGCTTGAACATAATCTCATCTTCGAGCGTTTCTTAAATCCGGGGCGCGTTTCCATGCCCGATATTGATCTTGACTTCCGCGACGACCGCCGCTCCGACATGCTCGGCTATTGCGCGCGCAAATACGGCGACGATAAAGTCGCGCAGATCATTACCTTCGGCACGATGGGAACCAAAGCCGCGCTGCGCGACGTGGCGCGCGTCATGGAAATTCCGCTGCCCGAAATTGATAAAGTCGCAAAATTGGTGCCTTTTGTTTCGGGACGCAACACGACGATGAAAGACGCGCTCGAAGTCGCGGACTTCAAAAAAATCTACAACACAGACGCGCGCATCCATGAAGTGGTGGACATCGCCGCGCGCATGGAAGGCACTGTGCGCAACGCAGGCACACACGCGGCGGGCGTGGTCATCTCGGACAAACCCATTCTTGAATATTTGCCGTTGCATCGCCCCACATCCAATTCGGAAGAAACGCCGATCAAATCTGTGACGCAGTTTGAAATGGGCATCCTCGATTCGCTCGGCATGTTGAAAGTGGATTTTCTCGGACTCATCACGCTGACCGTAATGGCGCGCGCCTGCGACATGATCTTCAAACGTCACAACGTAAAACTTGATTTGAACAATATTCCCATTGACGATCCCAAGTCGTTTGAACTCATGGGCAGCGGACAAACGGCAGGCGTTTTTCAAGTCGAGGGCGGGGGCATGACGCGCTGGCTCGTACAGATGAAGCCAAAAAATCTCGATAACATTATTGCGATGGTCGCGCTATATCGTCCGGGTCCAATGGCGTTCATCCCCGATTACATTGCGCGCATGAACGGCGAAGCGGAAGTGGAATATCGTCACCCCGCGATGGAACCCATCTTCAAAGACACTTATGGGATTCCCGTTTATCAGGAACAACTCATGCGCGCCGCCGTCGAACTGGCGGGTTATACGCCGTCTGAATCCGACGAGTTGCGTAAAGCAATTTCTAAAAAGAAAAAAGAAGACATCGAAAAACATCGCGTCAAGTTCGTCAAGGGCGCGGTCGAAAAAGGCATGGAGCAATCTACCGCCGAAGCGATCTACATGGATTGGGAAGAGTTCGCGCGTTACGGATTCAACAAATCTCACGCCGCAGATTACGGCATGATCGCCGTGCAAACCGCGTATCTCAAAGCGCATTATCCCGCCGAGTACATGGCGGCGTTGCTTTCCGCGTCCGCAAGCCAAATCGAAAAAGTGGCGTTCTACGTTGCGGATGCGCGCAACATGGGCGTGCCTGTCCTCGCGCCAGACGTCAACGCCTCCACATGGGACTTTGACATAGAAGACGTCGAAGGCAAACCCAATATCCGTTTTGGATTGAGCGCGGTTAAAAATGTTAATCAAGGCGCGATTGACGCAATTCTTGAAGGACGCAAAGCAAACAAATTCAGCGACCTTAACGATTTCGCGCGCCGCGTTGATCTGCGTTCCGTCGGCAAACGTTCGCTCGAATGTTTGATCAAGGTCGGCGCGTTGGATCAATTCGGCAATCGCGCGTCGCTGCTCGCGTCCATGGAGCGCATCGTCGCCATCAGCGGAAATCATTTCCGCGCCGCCGACGCGGGGCAGATGAGTCTCTTCGGCGCGGCGACGGGCGTCGTGGAAGAACTCCAATTGTCCGAAGTAAAAAATGTAGACAAGCGCGAAATGTTAAATTGGGAGCGCGAACTGATCGGCTTGTACATTTCCGATCATCCGCTCAACGAATACCAAGCCACGCTCGCGCAGATCGTTAGTTATTTTTCCGCGCAACTGCCCGACGCCAGCCACGAAGAAAAAGTGCGCGTCGCGGGTCTGGTCACGGTGGTTCGCCCCTATACAACAAAAAACGGCAAAGCCATGGGCTTTGTGACTATCGAAGATATTCAAGGCGTGATCGAACTTGTGCTGTTCCCGAAGACATGGGAAAAATATCGCGATCAACTCACGATTGGACGCATCGTCATCGTCGCGGGCAAAGTGGACATGGGCAGCGCGCCGCCAAAAATTCTAGCGGATGAAATCGTAACCGAGATTAAGATTACCTCCGCAGCGGATGCGCCCGCAGAAATTATCCCCGCCGCGATTCCGCTTCGCTACGAATCCAAATCTGCTCCCGCGCGCAAAGCGACTCAACCTGTCAATGCGCTTCCGCCCGCGCCTATAAGTCGGATTGACAATCCGACCTACGCCGCCGCTGAATCTGCGCCCGCTTACGACAATATGCCGCCGCCGCCCGAAAACTTTCCCGACGATTGGGAGATGGAATGGCAGCCGTCTTTTGAAGAAGTCGAAATCGCGTCAAAACCCGCGCCGAAGTTTGACAAGCATGAGCCGATCACGCCGCCGCGCGCATTGCCCGATGCAATGCTGGCTGAAAAAGTTGACGAGGTCACAGGCGAAACAAGCGTGATGTCTTACATCGTGCCTTCGTTGTATGTTCCGCTCGCCAAAGCTCAAGCGGATCATCCGCCCAAACAGATCACGGTCGTCTTGCGCGCCTCGCATGATAAAGAACACGACAAACGTCGCATTCAAACCCTGCACGGAAATTTAACATCTTTTCACGGCAAAGATAAATTCTCATTTCAAATCTTTGAAAGCGGCAAGGGACACCTGATAGATTTCCCCAATGAAGTCACGCGCATCTGCCCCGAATTGATCGCGCGCTTGTATAAAGTTCTTGGCGAAGAATGTTGGCGCGTGGAAGAGATCATGTAGCGGATAATTTTGGCGCTTGAATTTTCGACCAAAATCGCTCATGATGAATGTAGAAAGTCTTGCCTTTTTGCGCCGCGTCTTTTACGCGGCATGTGACTGGAGGATGATATGGCTGCAAAAAAGATCGAGGGAACCGAGCCTGCCGAAGACCGCAACGCGTTTTTGGAAAAAACTCTCATGGAAGAATATCTGCATGAAAAAGGATATTCGCTGGAAGCGCTAAAAAAACTGCCCGCTAAAATCGCTGAGAATTTAATGAGCGAAGCCTCGCGTTATGCTTCGCTCAAAATGGAAGAAGTCGAAGCGCGGGCGCATTTCGTCAAGGAACTTCACGACGACGCCTCGCCGCTGGAAAAGTAAGCGGCGTTCTCAAAAGTAAGATAGAATAACGGCAGCTGACTCAGGCTTTGCCGCCTGTTTAAGTTAGACCCCTGTTTTTGCCTCGCCGCTGGACAGGGGTCGTTTTTTTTAATTTCCCACTCTCTGATAAAATCACATCACTATGGCAAACGAATCCCTTGTAATTTACCAAATGAACAAAGCGGAACGTTTTCCCGTGCTATAATTTTCGTATGGCAAAAACA
>JAVHOY010000053.1:0-1047 GCA_036170295.1 bacterium | reverse complement strand
TATAGTCGAAACGTTGTAAAATATAGATGGATAAAACATTCCTTCATATCAAAAAGAGAGGCTTATGATGAGCGATAAAAAATTGGATCAACTGCTGGAACGTTTGCATAAAGAGATCGAAGGAATTGACAGCGTAGATGAAAAAGGGCGCGAGCTGTTGCGCGAACTTTCAGCGGACATCCGCGAGTTGTTGGCGCGCGCCGAAGGCGCTCAGCCCGCGCCGTCTATGCTGAAGCGGATTGAACGGTCTATCGAATATTTTGAAACTACGCATCCCGATCTCACAGAGGCGCTTTCGAGTTTATCCGCCATTTTGAGCAACGCGGGAATTTAGATAGAAAAAGCGGATGAGGTTTTCTCATCCGCTTTTGATTTAAGTTTTTCGACAACGGTTGGCTTTTGTAAACATGCTGCTAGACCCTTAGCGAGCCGCGAAACCCTCTGGCGCCATAGTAAGATTCCGCGCCGTTGTGATATACGAAGACATGGTCGTAGCGACGATCGGCAAAAATAGCGCCGCCGAGTTTTCTAATTTCAGAAGGCGTTTTCAACCAGCTCGACGTTTTGGTATCGAAATTTCCAAGTTTTTGCAACTCTCGATATTGTTCTTCCGTTAAAATCTCGACGCCCATAGCGCCTGCCATATCCATAGCGGTATCTTTTGGTTTAAATTCTTTCCTTGCATCGAGCGCTTCACGGTCATAACAAATATTTCTGCGTCCTTTAGGACTTTCCGCCGAGCAATCATAAAAAATGGTTTCGCCCGTCTTTTTATCATAACCAACAACGTCTGGTTCGCCGCCAGTTCTCTCCATTTCATTAAGCGACCACAGTTTTTCTGGGTTAGATTTCAGCTTTTCTTGTACTTTAGCCCATTCAAGACCTTTATGGCAGTTCATGTTGTTCTCAAAACGAGCTTTCAATGTTCCGAGCAGGTCTTCGCGTTGTTCTGGCGACAATTCTTTTTTATTACTATTAATTTTTTTCATCTTTAGATTCTCCGATAGTATTCAAATCTTCAATGCGGCGATGCTCATACGGACTAAC
>JAVHOY010000052.1:0-1050 GCA_036170295.1 bacterium | reverse complement strand
AGCGCCAGCGCATCGGAGCAATACACATTCGGCGCGTCTTTCCCCGCTTCGTATGTTCCCGCCGATACCATTGTCACAACTTCCGCGCTGGATGCAATCGTGGGCATGTTCGTCATGGTGTTTGGTTTCATCGCGTCTTCTTTGCCGTGCCTGATCTTTATTGGAATTTTCATCGGCGTTCCTATTTTGAGCGTCGTTCAAAACAATCGGCGCAAGTTGCAATACATGTCGCCCAAGGTTTCGATTGAAGGTCACGGAATTAAACGCGGACTGACCGCAGTCGAATCTGCGGCGCTCATGGAAACGCCGCTTGATAAAGTGATGACGATGATTCTTTTCGGCGCGATCAAAAAGAACGCCGCGTCTGTTAAAACGCGCGAGCCGCTGGAACTGGATATTGTCGAACCTTCGCCCGAAGGTCTGAATGACTACGAAATTAGTTTTCTCAAAGCGTTCAAAATCTCCGATAAAAGAGCGCGGCAAAAAGGATTGCAAGATATGATGGTTGCGCTTATAAAAAGCGTCGCTGAAAAAATGCGCGGATTTAGTCGAGCGGAAACGGTTGATTACTACAAGTCCATTATGGAAAAAGCCTGGCAACAGATTGAAGCCGCCAATACGCCCGAAGTGAAAAGCCAAAAATTGGACGAAGCCCTTGAATGGACGATGCTCGATAAAAATTACGATGACCGCACGCGCCGCGTCTTCAGCGGTCCGATGTACGCGCCGATGTGGTGGGGAAACTACGATCCAACGTATCGTTCAACTCCGACATCGGGCGGTAAAGTTCTTCCGACCAATATCCCATCTTCCAGCGGGAAGCAAGGCTTGCCCGGCGCGGACTTTGCCGCGTCTATGGTGACGGGCGTACAAACTTTCTCTCAAAGCGTGATTGGCAACGTAAGCGCATTCACTGAGAAAGTAACCGGCGTGACCAATCCTCCGCCTCCGCCAAGTCGTTCCAGCGGCGGTCATTCGGGCGGCGGCGGTTGCGCGTGCGCCTGCGCTTGCGCGGGTTGCGCGTGCGCCTGCGCCGGCGGCGGAAGGTAA
>JAVHOY010000051.1:0-1051 GCA_036170295.1 bacterium | reverse complement strand
CCGCGTTCCGTAAACTTGCGCGTCAGTATCATCCCGACGTGAGCAAGGAAGAACACGCCGAAGAAAAGTTTAAGGAAATCAACGAAGCGTACGGCGTTCTTTCGGATGCGGATAAACGCGCGCGTTATGACCGCTTTGGCAAAGAGGGACTGGGCGGCATGAACGGCGGCTACCACGATTACTCTTCGGACTTCGGCGATTTGTTTGAGGAGATTCTCGGCGGCTTTGGTTTTTCAACGGGACGCCGCGCTTCGCGCACCGCGCCGCGTCGCGGACGAGATTTGCAAATGCAAGTCACGCTCGCGTTTGAAGAAGCCGTTTTTGGCGTGGATAAAGAAATTGAATTTCAGCGCGATGAGACTTGTTCCGCTTGCAAAGGCACAGGCGCGGAGCCCGGCACGTCGCCGAAGAAGTGTTCCACTTGTAACGGGCAGGGCGAAGTGCGTCAGGTGCGCCAAACCTTTTTAGGTCAGATGGTGCAAACTGCGACTTGTCCCGCGTGCGGCGGGCGCGGCGAAATCATTTCTTCGCCGTGTAAGACTTGTCGCGGCGCGGGTTTGGAACGCAAGAACGTGAAGAAGAAAGTTCAAATTCCCGGCGGCGTGGACGTCGGCACACAAATTCGTCTCGCAGGCGAAGGCTCTCCCGGCGCGTTTGGCGGACCGAATGGAAGTTTGTTTGTTGTGTTGGACGTGAAGCCGCATCAATTTTTCAAACGCCGCGATCAGGATGTTTTGCTCAACCTTGATATTAACGTGGCGCAGGCTGTTCTTGGCGCGGAAGTGCAAGTCCCAACTTTGGACGGCGATGAGAAGTTGAAAATTCCCGCTGGCACACAGCCCGGAAAAATTTTCCACATCAAAGGCAAAGGCGTGCCGCATGTGCGGAATAAAAATCAACGCGGCGAGCAGATTGTGATGGTCAATGTCGCGATGCCGACCAAATTGAACAAGGAACAGCGCGAGCTGTTTGAGAAACTCGCGCAGAGTTTGGGAACCTCGGTCAAGCCGCAGGAAAAAGGATTCTTAGATTGGTTGAACGATGCGTTTGG
>JAVHOY010000050.1:0-4553 GCA_036170295.1 bacterium | reverse complement strand
AAATCAATAATGACCATCCACGAATAGGTCACGAATTCTCGAATAGGGCGCGGACATTCGTTTATTCGTGTGAATTCTTGGAGGGTTGGATTCGCCCCGTCCACAAACGAAATGTGTGCTAAACTGAAGGCGTAATAAATAACTGGATCTCTGTCGCACCCCTTGGCCGCCGACCCTCTTATAGGGTTGACGGCCATTTTTATTTCCGGCCCCGAGCCGGAGAAGGAAGTAATAAAATGGATATTCGCGTTTATGTAGGAAATTTGGCTAAGACCACCACACAGGCTGAAATCAATACTTTGTTCGCAACAGCCGGAACCGTCTCTTCGGCGGAACTCGTCATGGATAAAGGCACCGGCTTATCAAAGGGCTTCGCTTTTGTTTCCATGGCTTCACAAGCCGAAGCCGATAAGGCGATCAGCATGTTCAACGGCTATTCTCTCGCCGACAACACGCTCAAAGTCAACATCGCCAAACCGCGCGTCTAATCAACGCGACGTAAAAAGAAAAGCCTCGCATTCCATTTGGAACGCGGGGCTTTTTGTTTTGATTCTAATTTACTTCATCAACTGCTCGACTCTGGATTCGCCTATCGAATAATACTTCGCGTCTTTATGGTGGACGATGATCGCCGCAGTGGATTGCTCTGGGATGAGTTGCCCCGATGTGGAAAGACTCATGCCCAATTCGGATTCAACGGCGGGAAGCAACTTGAACACTTTGAAGTGATCTTCCAAATCAGGGATCGCGGGATAGCCCCACGAGTAGCGCTTGCCCTGCTCTTCGGCGAGTCCCAATTCGCGGCGGATGTGTTCGTGCAGATAGTTTGCTGTCGCTTCGGCGGTTTGAACGGCGAGTCCGTGCGCGAAGTAGGCTTCGGTGTAATCGTTGGCGGCTTGCATTTTCTCAAATTTTTCGGTGGCTTCGAGTCCAACCGTGACTACTTGAAAAGCGACCACGTCCATTTGACCAGACTCAACGCTGGCGAAATAATCGGATAGCGCCAGATGATCGTCATAAGGCTGGCGCGGACAAGCGAGGCGAGTCAGTTCTTGGTAATTAGTAATTGGCGATTGAGGGTCATAGACGATCAATTCTTCGCCGCTGGCTTGGCAGGGGAAATATCCATACACGGCTTGCGGTTTGAGCCAGCCGTCTTTGAGCGCTTCTTTCGTCATCTTCGCAAGGCGCGCATCGAATTCTTTTTTCAACTTATCCCATTCTGCGCCGTGCGTATTTTTTGCTCCCCATGAAAGACGATACAACTCATTCATGTTAAGATGTTTGAGAATCATTTCAAGCGGCATATCTTTAACAACGCGCTGACCAAGTTTCGATGGCAAAGCAATAGGCGATGGCACAATGTTTGAACGTTGGAACGTTGGAACAGCATCAGGTTTAGCGGAGGCGCGATTCATTTCCATGTCCGCGTCTTTGTGCATTTGCTCATACAAAGCCGGCTTGCGATTTGAATCAATCAACTGATCCATCGTGTCCAAACCTTCAAACGCATCCTTGCAATAGAAGACTCCGGGCGCGTAAGCGACGCCGTCTTCAGCAAATAGAATGCGCCGACCAAAGCGGCGATTGATCGCCGCGCCGCCAATGAGGATGGGAATCTGATGTCCGCGGCGGTGCATTTCATTGACGATCAGCGGCATTTGTTTGGATGTAGAAACCAGCAGCGCGGAAAGCCCAATGGCGGTGGCGTTGGCTTCCATCGCTTTGGTGATAATCGTTTCGGCGGGAACTTGCTTGCCAAGATCAATTACGGTATAGCCGTTATTGGCGAGAATCGTTTTGACCAGATTCTTGCCGATGTCATGCACATCGCCGTACACGGTGGCAATGACGACTGTCCCTTTGGTGACGCCTTCCACCTTCTCAAGATAATTTTCAAGATGATTAACGGTCTTCTTCATCACTTCGGCAGATTGCAGCACGAAGGGCAAAATCAATTCGCCCGCGCCGAATTTATCGCCCACTTCTTTCATGGCGGGGAGCAAAACGGTATTGAGGGTGTGGACGGCGATTTCGTGTTTGGTTAGTAATTGGTTATTGGTAATTGGTAATTCGCGATTGATGATCTCGTCAATATCCGCTTCGACGCCTTCTTTGTGACGGTGAAGAATCTTCCAATGCAAACGTTGTTCGGGAGTCATGCCTTCGGTGGGATCGGCGAGCGCGGATTCGTTTGAGACAGCGACCGTATCAAAATGCTGGATGAAAAGTTGAAGCGCGTCTTCGCGGCGATTGAAGATCAAGTCTTCGCAGAGGTTGCGTTCTTCCGCGTCAATTTCAGCGTAAGGCTGCACTTGCGCGGCGTTGACGATTGCCATATCCAAACCTGCTTGCACGCAGTAATACAACATGACGGAATTCAGCGCGGGACGCGCCTGCGGCGCGAGTCCAAAGGAGAGGTTGCTCACGCCCAGCGAAGTCATCACGCCGCGCAGATTTTGTTTGATGAGCCGAATGCCTTCAATAGTTTCTTTCGCCGAGTCGACAAATTCAGCGTCGCCCGTGGCGAGCGTGAAAGTTAAATCATCGAAGACCAAATCTTCAGGCTTGAGTCCGTGATCGTTGACAGCGATGTCGTAAATGCGCTGCGCCACTTCCAGCTTGCGCTGCGCGGTTTTTGCCATGCCCGCTTCGTCAATGGTGAGACAGATGACTGCGGCATTATATTTTTTTGCAAGACCAAAAATCTTATCGGCTTTTGCGCGACCCGATTCAAGATGCGTGGAGTTGATCAAACAGCGACCCGGCGCGGTTTGCAGCGCAATCTCCAGCACATCCACTTCGGTAGTGTCAATCACCAGCGGGACGTCCACGCCCATTTGCAATTTCTTGATAACCTTGCGCATCTGCTCGCCTTCATCGGCGCGCTCGGTGACCGCTACGGAAATATCCAACGCGTGAGCGCCGCCCGCCACTTGTTCGCGCGCGACTTCCAAAATGCCGTCGTAATCTTCTTCGAGCAGCAGACGTTTGAATTTACGCGAACCTTGCGCGTTGCAGCGTTCGCCGAGCAGCGTGGGCGCGGGGTCTTGTTTCATATCCATCGCGGACATGGCGGAGGATAGACGACCGACCGAAGACGACGGGCGCTTTGGGCTGGGATGATTGTTCAATTTTTCAACCAGCGCTTTGAGGTGCGCGGGAGTTGTGCCGCAGCATCCGCCGACAACCGAAATATTATTTTTTGTGACAAACTCAAATAAGTCGTTTGCGAAGGGTTCGGGCTCAAGCGGATAGACAGCCTGCCCATCCACATTCAATGGAAGCCCCGCGTTGGGAATGCACGAAACCGGCAGCGTGGAATTTTCGCCGAGAAAACGAATCGGCTCGCGCATGTGTTCGGGTCCCGTCGAACAGTTGAGTCCGATCACGTCAATGCCCATGCCTTCAAGAATCGTCAGCGATGCGTTGATGTCGGTGCCGAGCAACATGCGTCCCGTTGTATCGAGCGTGACTTGCGCTTGAATGGGCAAATAAATTTGCGTCTCGTCGAAGGCTTTGTGAATGCCAGTGATCACGGCTTTGACTTCGAGAATATCCTGCGAGGTTTCGATGAGCAGCAAATCCACGCCGCCGCGAATTAATCCGACGGCTTGCTCGCGGAAAATATCAATCAGCTCGTCATATTTGACGTTGGAAAGTTCGGGGTCGTTGGTGGAGGGAAGTTTGCCGGTGGGTCCCATCGAGCCGGCGACGAAGCGGGGATAGGATTGTAGGGGCGGGTCTGTTTGTTCACTCGACTTATTTGAAGAATCACCCAGACCCGCCCGTACAGGGCGCATGGAGTATTCGTCGGCGAGTCTTCGCGCGAGTTTGGCGGCGGTCATGTTCATTTCAAGGACGCGGTCTTGCAAGCCGTATTCTTTCATCGTCAAACGATTCGAGCGGAAGGTGTCGGTTTCAATCACGTCCACGCCGACTTCGAGAAAGGCGCGGTGAACTTTCTCCACCGCTTGCGGATACGAGATAACGAGGTAGTCGTTGCAACCGTTATATTTCTCGCCGCCAAAATTTTCAGCGGTGAGATTTTGAACTTGCAGACTCGTTCCCATCGCGCCGTCGAAGACGAGGACTTTCTTTTCGAGCGCGTCGAGATAACGGCGGTTGGTGTATTTTCGATTGGTCATATTAATTCTCCTAAAGTTTCATTCGCAAGTTACGCAGATTGTTGGTTTTGAATTCACGCTTCCGCTCCAGACCTCCGAGTTATTTAAGAACTCGGAGGTCTATCCGATACATAAAAAACGCCTCTCATTAGAGAGGCGGAGTTCAACACACGCAACTCTCATCTTCCAGACTTTCGTCTGACGGAATTAGCACCGTGACCCAGTTGACGGTTGGCGGCTGGCAGTTGACGGCGTCGCTATCAACTGTTCACCATCAACTGTCAACCGCTATCGGTTGCCGAGGCTTCGCAGGGCCGTTCCCTCCGCCTCTCTGGATGAGTACAGGAAATCAATTGTTTGTTTTTTATATCATGCCGATATGGGAATGTCAAATAAAAATTGCGTTAGACATTGTGAGCGACAATT
>JAVHOY010000049.1:0-4568 GCA_036170295.1 bacterium | reverse complement strand
AGCAGCGCGAGTGGAATTAACCACATGAACCCGAAGCCGAAACCGTATCCCATCATACCGCCATTAAACCCGCCGCCCATCATAGGTCTGTAACCATAGCCTCCCATCATGCCATAGCCAATTGCGGGGAAGAACGCTTGCCAAATGAAAGGCAAAACGAACAATACGACCAATCCAATTGCAACGCCAATACCAACGAGCCATTTTTTATTTGTAGTCATCGTTAATCTCCTTTGTGACTGCATCATAGCCGCCCAATGTAAAGGATTTGTAAAGAACGCAAAAATGTCCGATAAAACTTTGCGATATACTCGCGGCATGACCCGCGCACAAATTGGACTCTTCGGCGGCACATTTGATCCGCCGCATCTTGGACATCTCATCCTTGCCAGCGAAGCCGCGCATCAATTTAAACTTACGCGCGTTTTGTGGGTTCTCGCGCCCGACCCGCCGCATAAATTGGATCAATCCCTTACGCCGCTGCGGCATCGTTTGGAAATGTTAAAGCGCATGATTGCGGATAATCCCATTTTTGAAATTTCATATCTTGAGATCAATCGCCCCGGTCCCCATTACACAATAGACACCGTGCGCGCGCTGACTGGACAAGAACCCAACGCGGATATTACTCTTTTGATGGGCGGCGATTCGTTTCGAGATTTGCCCAAGTGGCGCGAAAGTTCCAACCTTGTAACGGCTGTGAAAAAAATCGGAGTGATGCGGCGCCCCGACGATTCGTTTGACCTGCGCGCATTAGAGTCGCAAATTCGCGGCGTAACGGAAAAGGTCGGCTTTCTTGACGCGCTGCTTCAAGAATTATCCTCGCGCGAAATTCGCAGACGCATCGCGGAAGGCGAAGCGTATCGGTATTATCTTTTCCCGGCGGTGTATGAATATATTGAAAAAAATAATCTATATCGCAAATAAAAAAGTCCCTAAAGATTTTGAAAATCTTTAGGGACTTTCCTCTCACTACGGGAGATGGTTAGGGCGAGGGAGATGTTGGCGGAACTTCGACAACTTGTATTGCCGCTGGTTTGTTTGGCGCGTCACGCAAGCCCATTTAGATATTTTGCGCAACATCGATTGCTTTACGCGGAAGTAAGAAGCAGGTTGCAGGATTTGTTTTTTTATCCCCATTTTAAAATAGATATTCCCGCCAGCACGCGCGCCGCGCCGAAAACGATTAACGCGGGGACAAGCCCGACTGCATCCGCGACGACGGGACCGATGAGCGAACTGCTGAGAATGGCGACGTTGAGAATGATGCTGTACCACGCCAAATGCGAGGGACGATCATGCGCGGGAATATTTTCAAGCAGATAGTTTGCGTATGCGCCGTTGACCATCGCAAATAGGAATCCGCCGAGAAACGAGAGAATATAGAAATGCCAAACGTTGCTTGCGGCTGCAAGCATGAACACATACAGCGACATGCCGATCACGCCCCAGCCCGTCGTTTTTTTATTGCCGTAGCGATGCGCGATATTCCTGAATTGAGTCGAGCCGATCAGCACCGCCAGATAATATAACGCCGTGCCGTTGCCGATGGCGCTGTCGTTTAAATTTAAGACGCGCACGTTGTAAATTTGATAAATCGGCGTGGGGAGATAATGCGCGAAATGGAAGAAGAACAATACCATCAACACGGCGCGAAACGGGGTTTGCAAAATATCGAGGCGCAGCGCGGATTTAATTCCACGCGCCGATTCGATCTGGTTTTCAGAATCCGTTTGAAGGGCGTCGCGTCGCGTTTCTTCCAACGGGTTGATGTGATAGAGGTGGTAACTGCTCATCGCGGCGCCGAAGGTTCCAATCGCAAAGATGATTTGATACCCAGTCGGAAAGGCGACGCTTTTCAAGATGTAGCCCGCAGCGAATGAGGTGATCATGTAGGCGATGGCAAAGGTGATGTTGCGAATGCCGGCGACGTGAGCGCGATATTGTTCGGGGACGGATTCTGCGAAGAGCGCGTTGAAACCGACGCCGATCGGCGTGAGCGGAATCGCCATCAGGAAGGCGAGGACGATCAGCGCCCAAATTTGATCTTGCGCGCCGAATATCCACGGGAGCGGAATCCACAGCGCGTACCCCGCGCGAAACACGACCGACGACCAGAAGATGGCTTTGCCTGTGTGATGTTTTTCGATCCAACGTCCCGCGGGGATGGCGAGGAAGAGATTGACGACGGCGGACATCGCCGCGAGCAACCCGATTTGAAATCCGCTTGCGCCGAGTCGCGTGGCGTAGACGTTGAGAAAACTTACGGCTGTGCCGCTGAGTACGCCGAACCAAGCAATATCAAAATAAAGATGAGTAAAGTTGGAACGATATTTTTCGGGGATGTCGGAATGATTGAATAGGTTGAAACGCATGGGATGATTATAACCATTTGCAATTATTCATTAACTCATATTGAGCATTGCCGATCCATCTTGCGCCGCGATATTAAACTCAAGTTATAATATTTTTAGTCTATGATAAAAACCCTCTTACGCATCTGGCGCGCCCTGCCGACTTGGATACACTTTCTTGCGGCAAAGATAGCGCGAGCCAAGTTTCGCGCGGCGGTGGCGGCGCTGATCTTTGACGAGCAAGGGCGCGTTCTTCTCTTCAAACATACTTATCGAAAATGGCAGTGGGGAATCCCTGCTGGGAGTCTCGAATATCACGAACAGCCCGCAGACGCAGTTGTCCGCGAGTTTTTTGAAGAGACAAGTATGCAAATCGGAATTCAAAAACTGCTTATTGCGATTAGCGCGAAGGAAGATCATCATGTTACCGTTGTTTATCTATGTAAAATCATCAGCGGCGAATTCAAAGAGTCCATTGAAGTTTCCGAGATGAAATACTTTGACTTGAATGGTTTGCCAAAAATGTTGTTCGCGGAAAAAGAGTTAATCCGCTGGGCAGCAACTTGCAACCTGTAATCTTCAACCTTCAACTATGACAAATATTCTCCTCATCGGTATCGGCGGATTTATCGGCTCGGTCATGCGCTATCTCGCCAGCGGATATGTTCAACAAGCCTCAAAAAGCATTGACTTTCCCTACGGCACATTGGCGGTCAATTTAATTGGCTGCTTTATCATCGGCTTTCTTTCGCAACTTGCGGAGAGTCGCGGCGTGTTTACGAATCAATCGCGCTTGTTCACATTCACTGGTTTTCTCGGCGGGTTTACGACATTCTCATCTTTTGGAAACGAAACCATCAACCTCGCCCGCGATAGTCAAATGATGAACGCGCTTGCGAACGTTGGCGCGAATGTGGTCGTCGGTCTGTTCGCCGTTTGGCTTGGCAGAACCGTTTCATATTTGATTTGGAGATAATCATGCGCTTACCAGAAGAAGGTTATTTACTTCGTATCTTTATTGGCGAGTCGGATCATCACGCGGGCAAACCGTTGTATGAATGGATCGTCCTGCAAGCGCGCGAACAGGGACTCGCGGGCGCGACTGTCTTGCGCGGCATCATGGGTTACGGCGCAAATACGCGCGTCATTCATACATTTAAGATTGAGCGGCTCTCCGAAGACTTGCCCATCGTTGTTGAGATTATAGACGTGAAAGAAAAACTCGAAGCGTTCATTGGTTTGATAGACCCACATATTAAAGCGGGTATGGTCACGCTCGAAAAAGCGCAAATCAAATTTTATCGCGCCGCTCAAAACTGATTACTGAAAACTGGAGGACCGAACATGAATTGGCTTGAAGTTTCATTAACTGTAAACGGCGAACTTGCCGAATCCGTAGCGGACGTGTTTGCGCGTTTTGCGCCCAACGGCGTGATGACCGAGCAAGGCGTAAAATTTTTAGACGACGAAGACGCGGGCACGGCGACGGGACCGATTACTGTCCGCGCTTATTTGGAAGCGAACGATCAACTTGAAGAGACGCGGCAAAAACTTGAAGAGTCGCTTTTTTATTTGGGAATGATTACGCCCGTGCCGACTCCCGCGTACAAACAGATCGCAGATCAAAATTGGATGGAAGCGTGGAGGTCGCATTACAAACCGATTCTCATTGGTCAGCGCTTGCTCATTCTTCCCGCGTGGTTGGAATCTCCCGACCCGAAACGCATCCCAATCAAGATTGATCCCGGCATGGCGTTTGGCACAGGCACGCATCCCACGACGCAGTTGTGTCTTGAACTAATGGAAATCCATTTTGACCAATCGGAAATCGGAAATCGTAAATCGGAAACGGTAATTGACGTGGGCTGCGGTTCAGGGATTCTTTCCATTGCCGCGTTGAAACTCGGCGCGCAGAAAGTTCTCGGCGTGGACATTGATATTGAATCAGTTAAAAATTCGCGCGAGAATGCAGATCTCAATGAGATAGGGGATGAGTTGATTCTTGGGCAAGGATCAGTCGCCGAAGTTTTGAGCGGCGCGTTTGAATTTAAATCTGCGCGGCTGGTGGTTGCGAATATCCTCGCGCCGATCATCATCCGCTTGTTTGACGCGGGACTCGCGGATTTAGTCGAAGCAAACGGAGAGATTATTCTCAGCGGAATCCTCGCGCATCAAGCGCAGAATGTGATTGACGCGGCGCAAGCAAAAGGATTG
>JAVHOY010000048.1:0-4593 GCA_036170295.1 bacterium | reverse complement strand
CAAACCCGCCGCGACAGAACTCCCAACCTTGATCTTGCGCGCGACCTTGCATCGCGCGAAGATAAAGCGGGCATTCGCGAGATCGCCGAGAATATGTGGAATGAAAATAAAAACATTCACAGCGACTGCGTTCACGTCATGCACGAGCTTGGCAAAATTGACCCGACATTAATCACGCCGTACGCGCAAGATTTCATCAAATTACTAAAACACAAACAACCCGATATGGTTTGGGGCGCAATGGCAGCCCTCGCTGAGATCGCCAAAGTTGACGCGGATTTCACCTTCAAACATTTGGAGGAAATCAAGCAAGCCAGAGAAACCGTCGCGGTAGTCGCTGTGGATCATTCCATTCCATTGTTAGCGCAGACTGCATCCGCGAATGATGAATACAACAAAGCCATCTTCCCTTATCTGCTCAAATTTCTATCCGCGTGCCGCCCCAGCGAAGTTCCTCAATACGCCGAGTGGACTTTGCCCGCCGTCAACGAAAGCAACGCAGCCGACTTTATCAAAACGCTCAAGAAACGCAACGACGGACTCTCAGGCGCAGCCTTCACCCGCCTCGCCAAAATTATCCGCCTCGCAGAAAAAATGAATTGATTTTTTTCATCCTTCATCCTTCAAAATTCATCCTTTCTCTTCATGCTTTACCTCGCCCTCCTTCTATTCATCTTCGCGCTTTTTTTCTTTCGCAAATCCACTGCGCAGCGGAAAGAATCCGGCTTGCCCAGCGGACGCATCATCTACACCGATACGCGCGGATGGGGCAAAGTAGAGCAGCCGCTTTTTTATTCCGCGTTGGAATTAACCGGCAAGCCCGATTATCTGATCCAGCAAGGCGACCAGATTATTCCCGTCGAAGTCAAGTCGGGACGCGCGCCCGAAACGCCTTACGATTCGCATATTTATCAACTCGCCGCGTATTGTTTGCTGGTCGAGAAAACCTATCACACTCGCCCATCGCATGGAATCATCCATTACGAAAGCCGCGATTTTGCGATTGATTACACCCGCGAACTTGAGCAATCTTTGATGGATTTGCTTGTCGAAATGAAACGCGACGAACACAACAAGAACGTTCCGCGCTCGCATGAACAAGCTGGACGCTGCGTCAAATGCGGCTTTAGAGAAATTTGCGATCAACGCCTTGTTTCCTAATCCCTAATCCCTAATTCCTAATTTATAATCTCCTTATGCCCGACTCATTCATACCCAAGCATCCCGCTATCACGGCGTACCCCAAAATGCCCAAAGCTTTTGCGGAAGCAGAATCAATGGCTGCCTACCTTAAAGAAAAAGGGATGGATGCGCCGAGCGCTTCTTTATACGATGAAGAACTTCGCAAACGCATCAAGCGTAAAGAATTTGATATGCTGATCGTCGTGGGCGGAGACGGCAGCATGTTGCGCGCCGGACATTTATGCGCTCCCAGCGGTGTGCCGATTCTCGGCGTAAATCTCGGCAGATTAGGATTTTTGATTCAAATCGAACGCGAGGAATGGCGCGAGTATTTTGAAAAATTATTCAACGGCGAAGCGTGGATCGAAAATCGCATGATGCTGCGCGCCGAACATTTTCGCGCGGGAGAAAGTCTCGGCGGCTCGAACGCATTGAACGAAGTCGTCGTCGCGCGCGGACAAAATCTGCGTCCCGTGCGTTTATCCGCATTCGTGGACGAACGTCAACTCACCAGTTATGTCGCGGATGGATTAATCGCCTCCACCGCCACTGGCTCCACTGCTTACGCGCTCGCCGCCGGCGGACCGATCCTGCCGCCTGAATTACGCAACATTTTGCTTGTGCCAATCGCGCCGCATCTTTCAGTGGATCGCGCCGTGGTTTTATCGGAAGGTTCTTCGGTCAGCATCGTGGTCAAAAGCGAGAACGCCGTGCTGAGCGTGGATGGTCAGCCGCCAACGCCGTTGATGGAAGACGACGTTGTCAAAGTCACTGCCGCCGCCGTCACCGCGCAATTTGTGCGCTTTGGCGACCCGGGTTATTTTTATCGCAACCTCACCGCGCACATGAACGAAAACTCTTTAGGATTTCCACGATGACCGAATCAACCACCACCTACTGTTATGTTCACCCTGACCGCGAAACCAGTCTGCGTTGCAGACGCTGTGAAAAACCCATTTGCGCTTCTTGCGCGCAGCGAACCCCCACTGGTTATGTATGTAAAGATTGCGTCCGCGCGCAACAAAAAACCTTTGATACTTCCGAATGGTACGACTACATTTTTGGATTTATCGCGGCGGGATTCCTTTCGGCAATCGCCGCGTTTCTAATTACGTTAATCAGCGGCATCGGATTCATCGGCTGGTTTTTGGCTTTCTCCGCCGCGCCAATTGCAGGAACAACCATCGCCGAAGGTGTGCGCGCCGTCACGCGCAGCCATCGCTCGCGCTCGCTATTTCTTACCGTTGCCGCAGGCGTGGTGTTCGGCGCATTGCCAGTCATGTTGTTTCAAATATTTTCGATGAACATTTTCGGAATCATCTTTCAAGTTATTTATCTCGTCATTGCCGTTCCGCTCGTCTTCACTCGACTCTCTGGAATTCAACTCAACAGATAACCTATGCTTACCGAACTTCACATCCAAAATTTTGCAATCATAGACAAACTTGATTTGCGCTTCGACGCGGGACTCATCATCCTCACCGGCGAAACAGGCGCGGGAAAATCCATCATCCTCGACGCAATCGTCATGCTCATCGGCGGCAAAGCGGATACAACCTTCGTGCGCTCCGACTCGGACGCGGCGTTCGTCGAAGCCGCGTTTCATCTGCGCGGCGCGGAAAAAGAATCTGTGCGCGAAATTCTCCAGCGCGAAGAGTTAATGGACGACCCCGATTATGTGACGCTGATGCGCGAAGTCCGCAAAGAAGGACGCAGCGTGGCGCGCGTCAACGGACGCACGGTCAATGTTGGGTTGCTGAAGGAACTCGGCGCGCTGCTGGTGGATATTCACGGGCAAGCGGAGCATCTCTCGTTGCTCGATCCGCGCGCGCATCTCGGCTTGCTGGATCGCTACGCCGAAGTTGCGAAGCCGCTCAGCGATTATCGTCAAACGTATCATGCGTTGTTAAATTTGCGCCGCGAGTTAAACGATCTCCGCAAAGCGCAATCTGATTCTGATCGCCGCGTTGAAATGCTCGGCTATCAAGCTGAAGAAATTGAATCGGCGCGATTAAAAATCGGCGAAGACGGCGAGTTGCGAAAAGAACGCGATCGTTTAGCAAACGCCGAATCGCTCGCGCAGAACGCGCAAGAAGCGTTAGCCGTTTTGGACGAAGGCTCGCCTGAAACGCCCGCCGCGTCTGACTTGATCGGTCAAGCCGCGCAAGCCTTAGCGACCCTTGTAAAAATAGACGCGGCGCAAGCCGAGTTGTCGAATCAAGCCGACCTTTTGTTGGACACCATCTCGGACGTCATTCACAGCCTGCGCGATTATCTCGAAGAAATTGAATTCAACCCCAAGCGCCTTGAAGAAGTGGAGGAGCGTTTGGATTTGATACATTCATTGACGCGCAAATACGGCGGGGATATTTCCGCAGTCGTCGCGTATGGCGCGGACGCGCGCAAACAATTGGAGACGATCACCGGCGCGGCGGAGCGCATCAACGAATTGGAAATGCAGGAAGCAAAATTGTTGGAGAAACTTGCCAAGCAAGGAAACGCGCTTTCTGAAAAGCGAAAGTCTGCCGCGACAAAAATGGGACAGGGAATCGAAACCGAACTTGACGAACTCAAAATGGCGGCGGCAAAATTTGGCGTAGATTTTCAAACGAAGCCCGATGTAAACGGAATCCCCATGCCCGACAACGCGCGCATCGCATTTGACCAAAACGGGTTTGACCGCGTCGAGTTTTTGATCGCGCCGAATCCGGGCGAAGGACTCAAGCCGCTGGCGAAGATTGCCTCAGGCGGCGAAACCTCGCGCTTGATGCTCGGCTTGAAGAACGTCCTCGCGCGCGCGGACGAAGTCCCGTCGCTGATCTTCGATGAAATTGATCAAGGTATTGGCGGGCGCGTCGGCATGGTGGTCGGTCATAAACTTTGGAATCTCTCGCGCTCGCATCAAGTCTTTTGCGTCACGCATTTGCCGCAGCTCGCCGTCTTTGGCGACCAGCATTATCAGGTGCAGAAAATTATAGATAAGGGGCGCACACTCACGCGCGTTGAGTCGCTTGACGGCGAAGCGCGTCTGCTTGAACTTTCGCAAATGCTTGGCGAAGTCGGCGAAGGCACATTGCGTTCCGCGCATGAGCTGCTGCAAACCGCGCGGCAAATTGTAAAAGAAAAATAGCGGAATCAAAAAGGCGACAATCCAATGAGATTGTCGCCTTTTATATTTCGAGGTTAAATGTTGACCGCCAGAGTGAGGGGGGCACCCTAGCGGTCAACGAGGTCAATATTACTATGACTAGCAAGTTGACGCAAGCATTTCTTGATTAGAAAATTTTAATTTTTTTAGTGCTCCGAGTAGGAATCGAACCTACATCTAAGCCTTAGGAGTGCTTTGTTCTATCCGTTGAACTATCGGGGCAACGACGAGATTATACACAAAAGGATAAAATATATCCATGC
>JAVHOY010000047.1:0-4600 GCA_036170295.1 bacterium | reverse complement strand
ACGAAGATGGACGAACCGAATTTCGCTATCTCACATTTATAATCGTGGTAGTATTAAATGAGATCATACTTCACTGTCATTCTGAGCGAAGCGAAGAATCTCCGCTTCGGGGTGACACTTAACTGGATAACAAATGACCCAACCTGATTGGAACGAAGAAGAAGATAATTTTGACTTAACCCTCTCGCAGCGGACTGAGGAGCTGTATCGCATCCCGAATATGGAACCCAACGCGGACGGATTGATCGAGGCGGCGGTCTTGCCGTTGCGCGATATGGTTATCTTTCCGCGCATGGTCTCGCCGATTTTCGTCGGGCGCGAGGTTTCTTTATTGGCGGCGCAGGAAGCGCAACGCAAAGAGCAAACCGTGATCGGGTTGACGCAAAGAGACCCCGAAGTGAACGAACCCGGCGTGGATGATTTTCTGCCCATCGGCGTGGAAATGTCGGTGGGGCGTTTGTTGCACATGCCCGATAATTCCTACTCCGCGCTGGTGCAGGGACGCAGGCGCGTGGAGATCGTGGAATTCATCCGCACGAAGCCGTATATCAAAGTGCGCGCGCGTATTATCAATGAAGCGCAAACTGCGGACAGACAAACGCAAGCCCTGATGCGCTCCGCGTTGAGCATGTTTGAGCGCTGTGTGCAATTGGATCGTTCGATTCCCGAAGAAGCGCATCTGTTTGCGTTGAACGTCGTCGAACCCGGCTGGCTTGCGGATATGATCGCCACCTCGCTTTCATTGACCTACGAAGCGAAACTGCGCTTGTTGTTGATCCTCGACCCGAAGGCGCGGCTGGGACAATTGAACGCGCTGCTCGCGCAGGAAGTGGACGTGCTTGAGTTGGAAGATGAAATCCATTCGCGGGTGCAAAACGAGGTGGATAAAAGTCAGCGCGAATTTTATCTGCGCGAGCAGCTCAAACAAATTCAAAACGAGCTCGGCGAAGGCGACGTTTTTGCGCGCGACGCTTCTGACTTAAAGAAAAAAATCGAAGCGGCAAATCTACCTGAAGAGGCGAAGAAAGTCGCGTTCAAAGAACTCGAAAGATTAAATCAAATGCCGCCGATGTCTCCTGAAGTGGGCATCATCCGCGCTTATATTGATTGGATCGTTGACCTGCCGTGGCATAATTCCACGCCCGATAATTTGGATGTGAAAAACGCGGCGAAAATTTTGGAGCGCGATCATTACGGTTTGAAGAAAGCCAAAGAAAGAATTTTGGAATACATCGCTGTGCGTTCGTTGAAACCGAAAAAAGAACGCCAGCCGATTTTGTGCTTTGTCGGACCTCCCGGCGTGGGAAAAACATCTTTAGGACGCTCAATTGCCGATGCGTTGGGAAGAAAATTTGTGCGCGTGTCTTTGGGCGGCGTGCGCGACGAAGCCGAAATTCGCGGACATCGCCGCACCTATATTGGCGCGTTGCCCGGCAGAATTATCCAAACGATGAAACGCGGCGGCACGTCCAATCCGCTTTTTATGTTGGATGAAATTGACAAGTTATATTCCGATTTTCGCGGCGACCCGGCTTCCGCAATGTTGGAAGTGTTAGACCCCGAACAAAATTACGCGTTCAGCGATCATTATCTTGAATTGCCGTTTGATCTTTCCAAAGCGATGTTCATAACTACCGCAAACTCGCTTGCTTCGATTCCCTCTCCGTTGCTAGATCGCATGGAAGTCATTGAATTTCCCGGTTATATCGAAGAAGAAAAAATTGAAATTGCGAATCGTTATCTTATTCCGCGCCAACTGGAAGAGAACGGCGTGGATAATCTTGGTCTCGTGTTTGAACCTGCCGCGCTGCAAAGAATTATCCGCGAATATACTTATGAAGCGGGCGTGCGTAATTTAGAGCGCGAGATCGGCAAAATTTGTCGCAAGGTAGCGCGCCTCAAAGCGGAAGCGAAAAAATATCCCGCGTCCATCGCGCCCGATATGATCGAAAAATTATTAGGACCGCAGCAAGTCTTTCCCTCCGAAGCGGAACTCAGCGACGAAGTGGGCGTGGCGACCAGCCTGGCGTGGACGGAAAACGGCGGCGAAATCATGCCCGTCGAGGTCGCCATCATTGAAGGCAAGGGCGGGATGCAGATGACCGGGCAAATGGGCGAGGTGATGCAGGAATCAGGTCAAGCCGCGCTGACGTATATCAAATCACGCGCCGCGCATTTGAAATTGGATTTGGATATTTTTGAACGCTTGGATATTCACATCCACATGCCCGAAGGCGGAATTCCCAAAGATGGACCTTCGGCGGGAATCACAATGGCGACGGCGATCATCTCCGCGTTGACGGGACGCCCCGTGTTCCATCACGTCGGCATGACCGGCGAAATCACTCTGCGCGGACGCGTGTTGCCCATCGGCGGTGTGCGCGAAAAAGTATTGGCTGCTTATCGCGCTGGACTTAAAACCGTGCTGCTGCCCGAAAAAAATATGAAAGACCTCGTAGAACTTCCCAAGATTGCAAAATCTGAATTGAAGATCATTCCCATCAGACACATGGATGATGTGCTGGAAATTGCGCTCTCAGAGAAAGTGACCGCCGCGCCGCCGCGTCCGAGAAAACGAAAGGATGAAGAAAGAGAGGACGAGTAGATAGAGTCCACTTCATAACAACTTTTTTTTATATTGAAGCGGGTGATAGAATCGAAATATGAAAGAACAGGACAAACTCCTATGACTAGTCTAAAAAACAAAGTCGTTCTGATCACAGGCGCATCCTCCGGGTTTGGGGAGGATGCCGCTTTGTTGTTTGCAAAGGAAGGTTGCCGAGTCGTCCTTGCGGCGCGGCGCATTGACCGTTTGCAAAATGTTGCGATGAAAATTCAAGACATGGGCGGCGATGCGATGGCGATTCCTGTGGATATTATGGACGGCGCGGACGTAATCAACATGGTGGAATCCACCCTTGATCTTTACGGTCAAATTGACATTCTCTATAACAACGCAGGCATTGGCAAAGTGGAATGGTTTGAAAACCACACGCCCGAGCGCGATATGGACACGCTCATTCACGTCAACTTAATCAGTTTGATGCAGGTCACGCGCGAGGTCTTGCCGCACATGCTCAAGCGCGGCGAGGGTCACATCATCAACATGGGGTCTGTCGCAAGTTTTATCGCGACGCCGCTTTCTGCAAGTTACTCCGCAAGTAAATTTGGCGTGCGCGGATTTACCGATGCGTTGCGCCGCGAAGTGACTCCGCTGGGAATCAAAGTCAGCGGAATTTATCCGGGTCCGGCAGACACCGAATTTGGGCAACACGTCGGCAAGAATAAAGCGTACAGCAAGATCAACTCCGCGCTGATGGCGCACATGAGTTCTGAATATGTCGCCAGTCGCGTGGTAGACGTGGCAAAACGTCCGCGCCGCAGTTTGATCATTCCGTGGCGCTTTCATGTCATTATCGCTTTGGAAACTTTTTTCCCAGTTATCATAGATTGGTTCGCATACAAATTCTCAAAAAAAAATCACAATCTTAATTAGGAGAATCTCGTGACTCTTGCTCGCTTGAAAAAACTGACCGCGTCGCTGACGACCGCCAAACTGGATGCTGTTATTCTGAATCCCAGCCCCACCCTGACGTATCTTACGGGTTTGCAATTTCATTTGATGGAGCGCCCCGTTGTGTTGTTCGTCGCGCCGAACCAAGATCCGCTGTTAGTATTGCCCGAACTTGAATTGCCAAAAGTTGACCTGTTCCCATACAAAGTGCAAGCCATTGCTTATGGAGAAATCCCAAGCGAGTGGGGGCAAGCGTTCCGCAAAGCCGCGCAGGTCATGGATTTGGACGGCAAGCGCATCGGAGTCGAAGCGCGTCAATTGCGCCTGCTCGAATTTAATTATGTAAAAGCGGGCGCGCCTAAAGCCGAATATCTCGACGCGGGCGAAGCCCTATCCGCTTTGCGTTTGAAAAAAGATCAAGAAGAAATCGCCGCCATGCGTCGCGCTGTCAAGATCGCGCAAGACTCGCTTGAAGCGATCATTCCGCAGATCAAAATTGGCATGACCGAACGCGACTTATCCGCCGAGTTGATGATTCAATTATTCAAACACGGCTCAGACGCGGAACTTCCCTTTGCGCCCATTGTTTCAGCGGGACCGAACTCCGCGAATCCGCACGCCTCGCCCAGCGAAAGAAAATTGCAATCTGGCGACCTGCTCGTGGTGGATTGGGGCGCGGCATATCATGGTTACATCTCAGACTTGACGCGCACCTTCGCCGTCGGCGATGTGGACGACGAGTGCAAAAAAATTCATCAGATTGTGCGGGAAGCAAACGCGGCAGGTCGCGCCGCAGGCAAGCCCGGCGTCCCATGCGCGGATGTGGATATTGCCGCGCGCGGAGTCATTGAAAGAGCAGGCTATGGAAAATATTTCACGCACCGCACCGGTCACGGCATTGGCATGGAAGCTCACGAAGAACCATACATGCGCGGAGATAATATGCAGGCGCTTGAAGTAGGCATGGCGTATACCGTCGAACCCGGCATTTATTTGACCAACCGCAACGGCGTTCGCATTGAAGACAATGTCGTTGTCGCCGAAAACGGCGTGGAAGTCTTGAGCGATATGCCGCGCGAGATACGC
>JAVHOY010000046.1:0-1062 GCA_036170295.1 bacterium | reverse complement strand
TTCCGAAGTCTTAAAAATCTATCATCTTCCAATAAGGAAGTTTTCTTAAAATGGAGTTGTCTTATGTGTAAGCGAGTTTCATTTTATTGAGGAGAGATGATGACCCATTTATATAAATCCATTCCCGTTCGTTCTTCCGAGATCACGCCGAAGCAAGTTTATTTTTCGCGGCGCGATTTTATCAAAGCCACAGGATTGATCGCGGGCAGCCTTGCGCTCGCCGCGTGCGCTCCCGCCGCGCAAGAAGCAACTCCGAATGCGAAGCCCGCGCCAACATCCACAGCGACTGACGAGCTCGGCAGCGCGGTCAATTCATATTCAGATATTACCAACTACAACAACTACTATGAATTTTCAACGGATAAGCAAAGTGTAGCGGGGCTTGCCAAAGATTTCAAAATCGCGCCGTGGACAATTGAGGTGGGCGGCTTGGTTAAAAATCCAAAGACTTTTGGCGTTGAAGATTTAACAAAAACCTTCACGCAGGAAGAACGCATTTATCGCTTGCGCTGCGTCGAAGCGTGGAGCATGGTCATTCCGTGGAACGGATTTTCATTGGCGAGTTTGCTCAAAACGGCAGAGCCGACTTCAGACGCGAAGTATGTTCGTTTTGAAACCGTCTATCGTCCCGAAGAAATGCCCGGACAAAAAGACCCGTTCTCAAGTTATCCCTGGCCCTATCAAGAAGGTTTGCGTCTTGACGAAGCGATGAACGATCTCGCATTTTTGGCGACAGGTTTATATGGCGAGCCAAACGTCGCGCAAAACGGCGCGCCGATTCGTTTGGTGGTTCCTTGGAAGTATGGATTCAAATCCATTAAATCCATTGTCAAGATAGAACTCGTCGCCGAACAACCCGCGACGATGTGGAATACAATTCAATCCAACGAATACGGATTTTACGCAAACGTAAACCCCGCTGTAGATCATCCGCGCTGGACGCAGGCAAGCGAGCGCCGCATCGGCGAATTTAGCCGCCGCGCCACGCTGCCTTTCAACGGCTACGGCGAGCAAGTGGCGCATCTTTACGACGGCATGGATTTGACTAAAAATTATTAAACG
>JAVHOY010000045.1:0-4642 GCA_036170295.1 bacterium | reverse complement strand
TCAGCGGCGGCGCGGGGGGATAAAGTTTCTAAAGTCATGAGTCTCCTTTTTGGTAATTGGTAAATAGTAATTAGTAACTCACCTTACGCAGAATTGCCCTAAATTTTGATTCCCTGAGCGGAGCGAAGGGTCTCTTAGACAATCGTAGAGGCTCTTCGCTTCGCTCAGAGCGACATTGCGCAAGGTCGCTTGGTAATTACCATTTACCAATTACTATTTACCTTAGCCATCTCGCCGCATCCACAGCATGATAGGTGATAATCAAATCAGCGCCTGCGCGTTTGATGGCGGTCAATGTTTCGAGCGTTACTTTTGCTTCGTCAATCCAGCCGTTTTGCGCGGCGGCTTTGATCATCGAATATTCGCCGCTGACGTTGTACGCCGCCATCGGCAATTCGGGGAAGGCATCTTTCACCACGCGGATCACATCCAAATACGCCAGCGCAGGCTTGACCATCAGCATGTCCGCGCCTTCTTCAACATCCAACGCGGCTTCGCGCAAGGCTTCCTGCACGTTGCCAGGATCCATCTGGTGGGATTTGCGATCACCGAATTTCGGCGCGCCTTCCGCCGCATCGCGGAACGGTCCGTAAAACGACGAAGCATATTTCACCGCGTAACTTAAGATCGGAAGATTTTCATAACCAGAAAAATCTAAGCCATTGCGAATCGCCGCGACCATTCCATCCATCATGCCCGACGGGGCGATAATATCCGCGCCGCAATCGGCGTGCGAGATGGCAACCTTCGCCAGCACATCCAATGTCTCATCATTAAGCACATAACCTTCAGGCATGTTGGGGCGACCCAATGGGTCGCCCTTACGATTCAGGATTCCGCAGTGACCGTGATCGGTGTATTCGCACAAACACACATCCGTCACCACCACCATCTCGGGGATTTCTTTTTTGATAGCGCGAATCGCCTGCTGGATGATTCCATTTTCGGCGAAATTCTCCAAGCCGATTGGATCTTTCTCTGCGGGGATTCCAAACAAGATGACCGCGTTTACGCCCGACTTTGCGGCGGCTTCTGCTTCGCGGATAGATTCTTCCACCGAGAGTTGAGCGACTCCCGGCATCGAGCGAATCTCGCTGCGCCCCGATCCATGCCGCACGAACAGCGGATAAATAAAATCGCGCGCGTTGAGTTCCGTTTCGCGCACCATTGCGCGGAGGGCAGGCGTGGCGCGAAGTCTTCGCGGACGATTCAGGATTGAATATCTACGATTTACGATTAACGATTGTTGGTTTTCGATTTCAAGCAACATAGTTTTTCTCCGAATTACGAATTACGAATTACGATTCACGGTCATCAAATCTTGTAATAATTTCACCAGTCCATCCGTTGTGTATTCTTTTGCGACGACGATATTTTCAAACCCTGCTTTTCGCGCCGCTTGCTCGGTGATCGGTCCAATGCAAGCAAACAGCGGATTGTTCGGCAGGCTTATCTGGTCGAGTTTGTGTTGGCGTGTAATGGCGACAAAATTTTCAACGGTGGATGCGCTGGTGAAGGTGACAACCTCCACGCCAGATTTCAACGCGGCTAATCCTTCTTCATTTATTTCAGCGGGCAGGGTTTGGTAAACAACAATCTCATGCGCGATGCCGCCTGCTTTGACAATGGCTTCGGGTAATTCCTTGCGGGCAATTTCCGCGCGCGGAAGCAAGACCCATTTATTTCTCAAATCGCCAAGTCCAGGCAATATCGCTTCGGCGATGTATTCATCGGGAATGAAATCAGGTTCAATGTGGCGCTTGCGTAAGGCATCCGCAGTTTTGCGTCCCACAGCAGCGATTTTAGGTAGGGGCGCGGCGCGTCGCGCCCCTACAAATACATCCACCGCATTCACAGAAGTAAAAACAATCCACGCATATTTTTGTATATTCTTGATCGCGTTATCGAGTTCAATATTATTTTCAATGGGTCGAATTTCAATCACAGGAAAATAGATTGGCTCAAAGCCGGCAGATTGCAAGGCTTCGCCAAAAGATTCGGCTTGCGCGCGGGGACGAGTGATGAGGACTTTCATGGCAATCAGTTATCAGTGGACAGTGATCAGTTTAAGAATTTCATCCGCGCCTTGAGCAATGGCTTGTTGGGCAAGTTGATTGCCGAGTTCAAGCGCGTCATTTCCTTCGCTCGTGACTTTGACGACCTTCTTCCCATTTTCCGAAATCACCAAGCCCGTCAAATCAATTCTGAATTCTGAATTCTGAATTCTGAATTTTCCATACGCCGCAACAGGCACAGCGCAGCCGCCGCCCAAGCCTTGCAAAAACGCCCGCTCGGCAGTGACGCATTTGCGCGTGGATTCATCTTCGAGCGCGGCAAGAATTTCAAGCGTGGAAGAATCATCCGCGCGGCATTGAATCGCCAGCGCGCCTTGCCCCGGCGCGGGGAGCATCACATCGAGCGGAATCCATTCCGTAACATGGTTATCCAATCCCAGCCGAGTGAGTCCCGCGCCCGCGAGAATGATTGCGTCGTATTGACCATCCAGCGCTTTACGCAAACGAGTATCCACATTGCCGCGCAAGGATTTTATTTTTATATCGGGGCGGATTGCAAGCAGTTGCGCGGCGCGGCGCAAACTGGAAGTGCCAACAATCGCGTTTCGCGGAAGTGAGGCAATTGTGTAGGGGCGAGTCTGAGACTTGCCCCTGCGAGATATCAGCGCGTCGCGCACTTCGGCGCGGATTGGAATACATCCGACTGTTAATCCCACAGGATTTTCAACGGGTAAATCTTTGAGCGAATGTACCGCGCAGTGGACGTCGCCATTGAGCAATTCGGATTCGAGTTCCTGCGTGAATAAACCTTTGCCGCCGATTTCAGGCAACGGTTTATCTAAAATCTTATCGCCTTGCGTGACGATGATTTTTTCTTCACATTCCAAATCGGGATGAAGATTTTTTAGCGCATTGATCACCCAGTTGGTTTGCCAACGGGCGAGAGCGGAGGGACGAGTTGCAAAGGTTAGTCTCATAGTCTTCTTTTCTTCTAGTCGGCGGAGATGGCAGTCGCAGGTCGCAGGTCAAAGGTCAATGGCAAGGATGACTTTTGACTTTTGACCTGCGACTGAATTTCACAGGCTTCGCCAGAAAAACTGCATAAGCCTGCGTCGTGTTTCAATCCAAAAAGTGTGCGCGCAACAGTGGCGTATTCGGGCGCGTGCGGACAAGCCGATTCTTCGCGCAAGCGGCGTGTCGGGCTGTCCAACAATTTACTGACGAGGGATTGCGTCAGGATTTCAATTCGCTCGCGTTCGGCGCCCGTTAGATCAGGCAGGCGGCGCAGAGTTTTTTCAAGTTCCATCGCGCGAATTGATTCGGCTTGCTGGCGAATATCCGCGATGATTGGCAGCATCTCAAGCGACTGCAAAAAATTCTCGAACTCAACAAGTTCGTCTTCAAGGATCGCCTTGACGTGCGGCGTTTCATTTATTCGGCGCGTCAGGGAATCTTCCAATTGAGCGTTTAGCCCGTCCATATCAATCAGTTTTACATGCGGAAGATTCGCGGCGTCGGGATCAATATCGCGCGGCACGGCAATATCAATCAAGACCAGCGCGCGCTCCGATCTCATCCGCATGGCTTCCGCTGCCATTTTCGCGCTGACCACCGTGTGCGGCGCGCCCGTGGACGAGATCAAAATATCCGCATCGCATAAGGCTTGCTGGAGAAATTCGAAGGTAGCGAATTCTGCGCCCCAGCGTTCCGCCATTTCGCGGGCGCGTTCAAGTGTGCGATTGATGACGCGGATCTTTTCAACGCCGCGTTTTCTCAATGCTTCGACAGTTAACTCTGCCATTTCGCCCGCGCCAAGTACAACGACGCTGGCAGTTTTGATATGACCGACAGCCTTCTCTGCCACCGACGCAGCAAGCGACGGCACCGACGCAGAGTTGCGGCTGATGGCGGTTTCGGTGCGGGCGCGTTTGCCAGCGTGAATGGCCGATCTGAATAAACGATTTAGAATCGCGCCCGCTGAATTTTGTCCCTGTGCAAGTTCCAGCGCTTTGGTGACTTGTCCCAAAATTTGCGGCTCGCCGATTACGAGCGAGTCGAGGCCTGCGGCTACGTTGAATAAATGACGGACGGCGTCCATATCTTTGAAGCGATATAAATGCGGATGAATTTCATGGGCTGGCACGCCATGAATATCCGACAGAAAAGCCTCCAACTCGGCGAACGCCAATTTGTTGGAGGTTGCGTAAATTTCTATACGGTTGCAAGTGGAGATAATGATTAACTCCGCGAGCGAAGTGGAGATGTGCCCACAGGAAAGCCGCGCAAGCGACGCTTGAATTTGTTCTTCGTTGAAAGCAAGCCGTTCGCGAAGATGAACGGGAGCGGATGTGTGATTGAGTCCAAGAGAGATGATGTGCATTGGTATCTGCCGTGTTTTTTATTTTCGTTACTATAACAACGGACCCCATAGCGGCACATATAGATTTCTCTAGGTTAAGATTAGCAAACCATAAAATTGATTAAGAATTTACTCATGCTGAAAACAAATATCATCATCATGCGAGACAAACGTCACGTCAAGGTATATGATTGGGTATATAACGCAATCATTAAATTAAATTCTGCGTTTTTATGATCGCTATTTCTTTCATGCGACACAAAAAACC
>JAVHOY010000044.1:3120-4643 GCA_036170295.1 bacterium | reverse complement strand
ATATTTACAGCCATCCTCGTCGTCGCGTTGACTGCGGCTTGCGCGCCCGCCGCATCCGCGCCGATGCAACTCCCAACCTACGATCCGTTTTTACGGTTGCCGGCAAATGCGACGGGAGCGCCTTCTATTCCCGTTGCGACGCTCAACGCCACACGCGAGCCGACTCCGACGCGCGCGCCGTTAAGCGTTTTGCCGCCGCCGACAAGCGCGATTACGCCAAACACGCCCACGCCTGACGCGGCGCGCATCCTCCCCACTCCGCGACAAGATGCGGCGCAATACATCGTGCAGGCGGGAGATACGCTTGGGTTGATCGCGCAGAATTATGGCGTCAGCGTTGAAGCGTTGATGGCGGCGAATAACATCGCGGACGCGAACCTGCTTGAAGTGGGCATGAGTCTCAATATTCCCGCGCCAAATCCGATGGGCGTTGGAAGCGATTTCAAGGTCATCCCAGATTCTGAAATGGTGTATGGTCCCGCGAGCGCAAATTTTGACATTCAGAAATTTATCGAAAGTCAAAATGGATATCTCGAAACGTATGAGCAAGACGTAAATGGAATTACGCTCGCGGGCTATGAAATCGTGTGGATCGTGGCGCGCAACTATTCGGTCAATCCGCGTTTGCTGCTCGCGCTGCTTGAATATCAAAGCGGATGGGTGACGAACCCCGCGCCGTTCAACACCTCGTATCCAATGGGCTTGATGGATGAAAATCATTTCGGCTTATATCTCCAATTGACTTGGACGGCGGATACGCTCAATCGCGGATATTATTTGTGGAAGGCGAACGCGCTCTCGACGTATGTGATGAACGACGGCGGCGTCGCGCCGATCAATCCGACCATCAACGCGGGAACGGCGGCGGTTCAATATTTTTTTGCAAAACTTGACGATCGTCCAACGTGGGAAAAAGACGTCGGCGGAACGGGACTGCTGCTCGCCTATTATGTTTTCTTCGGCAGTCCGTTTGATTACGCTATTGAGCCGTTGATTCCGCCAACGTTAACTCAACCGAAAATGACTCTGCCTTTCGGCGCGGACGAGAAATGGTACTTCACCGGCGGACCGCACGGCGGCTGGGATTCAGGTTCCGCGTGGGCTGCGATAGACTTTGCGCCGCCCGATAATAGCGGCGGCTGCGGCGCAAGTCCGCTATGGGTGACGGCAGTTGCAGACGGTTTGATTTTGCGAACTTCAAACGGCGCGGTGATTCAAGACCTTGATAACGACGGTTACGAACAAACGGGCTGGACAGTTTTATACATGCACGTCGCCGCAGAGGAACGCGTCAACGAAGGCGAATATGTTTACGCGGGCGAGCGCATCGGGCATCCTTCTTGCGAAGGCGGAGTCGCTAACGCGACGCATTTACACATTGCGCGCAAATATAACGGCGAGTGGATCGCCGCCGATGGTCCCATTCCCTTCAACCTTGACGGTTGGGTTTCCAGCGGAAGCGGAAAAGAATACGACGGCTATCTCACACGCGGCGCGCAAAGCATCGAAGCGTTTGACAGCGC
>JAVHOY010000044.1:0-3020 GCA_036170295.1 bacterium | reverse complement strand
AATCTACTCTTTGAACTTTATATAAAACCCGCCGCTGTCCGATATTTTTACTTCAAAGCGATTCTTTAAGTTGCTGATCATCTTGGAGAGTTGCTTATATCCGTAGGTGCGCGGATCAAAGCCGGGATCAAGTTGGTAGAGCGCGTTTCCCAGCGTGGAGAGCGCCGCCCAGCCGTTATCTTGAACCGCCATTTCAAAAGCTTGTTCCAACAAAGGCATAGGGTCGAGTTCTTCTTTCTCTTCCTTCTCTTCTTTTGCTTTTTTATTCTTTGTAGATGCGTTGATCGGTTTTGACTTGATCGGTTCTTTGGCTACAATCAAATTCTCGGTGTACACAAATAAATCGCAGGCGTTGACAAAGGGCTTAGGCGTGTTCTTTCTGCCGATGCCCATCACAAAAATGCCGCTCTCGCGGATGCGCGTGGCAAGCCGCGTATAGTCGCTGTCGCTGGAAATTAAACAGAAGCCGTCCACTACGCCCGTGTGCAAAATATCCATCGCGTCAATAATCATCGCGCTGTCGGTGGCGTTCTTGCCGATGGTATAGCGGAATTGTTGAATGGGTTGGAAGGCATGGAAGTTCAACACGTCCTTCCATGAATTCATGCTGGTCGTTGTCCAATCCCCGTAAATGCGGCGGACGGTGACTTGTCCATGTCTGCCGGTTTCGACAAGCATTTGCGAAAGCAGGCTTGCCTGAGCGTTGTCGCCGTCAATCAACATGGCGATTCTGTTGCGTGAAAGGGAGTTTGTGTTTTCGTCTGCCATGTGAATATTATACACGTTTTGACTCTTTGAAATTTGCCCGCGACTTATCGCTACCCGTAAGTCGGAATGGCATTCCGACTTACGCCATATCATCAGGCGATTCTCAATGAACCTAGAATCTTTACTAAACCTTTACACTTGCTTTATGATGAAGAAAACTATTTTGGATAAAGTTGCCCTATGATAAAAATCCTTGTAATTGACGACGAGCCTTCCATTGTGAATCTTGTTCAGGCGTACCTTAAGCCTGAAGGCTATCAAGTCTACACCGCCGCAGACGGACTTGCGGGACTTAAAGCCGCGCGCGCGTTCAAACCCGATATGATCGTGCTGGATGTGATGTTGCCGGGCATGGATGGGATTGAATTGCTTTCGCGTTTGCGCCGCGAGTCGCAGGCGTATGTCATTATGCTCACGGCGCGCACCGAAGAGACCGATAAGATCATCGGACTTTCTATGGGCGCGGACGATTACATGACCAAGCCGTTCAGTCCGCGCGAGCTAGTCGCAAGAATCAAAGCGGCGCTGAGACGATTGCAAGCAGGATCAAATTCAAACGCGGAAGGCAGCGTGTTGGCGTTTCGTCATTTGCGAATTGATACGGAGGCGCGCCTCGTCACGGTGGACGATCAACCCATCGAACTGACCGCGAGCGAATTCGATTTGCTGCGCGCGCTGGCGGAAAATCGCGGGCGGGTTTTGTCGCGCGAGCAATTGCTGGAAAAAGTTTGGGGCGGAGAATATTTCGGCGAGATGCGCGTCGTGGACGTTCATCTTGGACATGTGCGCCAGAAATTAGGCGACCCCGATTTTATTGTCACCGTGCGCGGCGTAGGCTATCGTTTTGACGACGAGGTTCTATGAATATGATCCGCTCCCGTTTGGGGCTTAAACTTTTCGCTTCCTATTTTTTGGTCATCGCCATTGGCATGGGCGCAATTTGGATCGCCACGCGCTTCACTTCGCCGCAGGCATATCAGCGCCATTTATATTTTATGGAACAAAACGCGGGCAACGGCATGGGGATGATGGGAAAAGGCAACGGCATGATGTCGCCGTTCTATCAGGATTATCAGGCTTCGTTCAATGAGTCGCTGATCGCGGCGGTGGCGGCGGCGACGTTGGTCGCCATGCTTGCCAGCATACTCATCAGCCGCAGCATTGTCGCGCCGATCCGTTTGATGACCAGCGCCAGCGAACGCATCGCGGAGGGACGATATGACGAGCGCGTGGCGTTACGCGGCAGCGACGAATTGGCTCATCTCGCCAAAAGTTTTAATCAAATGGCGGAGCAACTTGAGCAGGTGGAAGCCATGCGCCGTCAATTGATCGGCGATGTGTCGCATGAACTGCGCACGCCGCTGACCGCCATTCAAGGCTCCGCCGAAGGATTGATGGACGGCGTGTTGCCCGCGTCGGACGAAACCTATCAACAAATTCATAATGAAGCCGGGCGCTTGAGTCGTTTGGTGGACGACTTGCAGGAATTGAGCCGCGTCGAATCCCGCGCTACGCAATTGGATATTCGCGCAGTTGATTCCGCTTCCGTGATTGGAACCGTCGTCAAGCGCTTGCAGCCTCAATTTGATTCAAAGCGCGTCGCGCTGACCGTGAAGTTGCCAGCCGAACCCGTGTCTTTTCTCGCCGACGAAGGGCGCGCAATTCAGATTCTCACCAATCTCATTGGCAACGCACTGCAGCACACGCCCGAAAATGGAATCGTCGCCGTCGCTGTGATGCGCGATAAAAAAGAAGCGCGCTTCTCTGTCAGCGACACGGGCGAAGGCATTGAAACCGAACATCTGGCGCGCATCTTCGACCGCTTCTACCGCGTGGATAAATCTCGCTCGCGCGCGCGCGGCGGATCGGGCGTCGGCTTGACCATCGCCAAACATTTGGTTGAAGCGCAAGGCGGAAAAATTTGGGCGGAGAGCGAGGGAAAAAATAAAGGCAGCGAGTTTACGTTCACGTTGCCGTTGGCATAAAGCAGACCTCCGAGTCTTTGAAAAACTCGGAGGTCTGCTTGTTACAGTTCAATGCTGTTTAGCAACGCTTTCAAAGCGAGCAGTTCTTCTTTGGAAAGGGTCGCGCCTTTGCCCATTTTTTCTCTATCAGGCGACCATTCGCGGATGTCGTATTTTGCATCCCTGTCGTTCCAACTGATCAGGTTGAGTTCCTTCGTCCAGCCCGAAGCGGACTTGGAAAGTTCCCCAATTTTTTTGACGATTTCATATTTGATTTCAGACATTTTG
>JAVHOY010000043.1:0-4659 GCA_036170295.1 bacterium | reverse complement strand
CATTTACGGCTATAATTCAATCAATGGATTTTATTTTTACCCTTCTTGCAAGCATCCCATTTCCCGCTCCGCCGACTCTTGTCGGGTGGCTCGTGTGGATTTTGCTGCTGGGAGTTTTGGGATATGCGCTGCATCGCTGGCGCAACTATCAACCTGATTGGAAAGGACGCGAGTGGGGAATTTTCTTCGTCTTTTTGATTTTGATTCCCTTCGCCAATTTATTTATCGGATTAAGACTCACCGCCATTGCTGGACGACCCTTGCCCGGCTTGCCCGCCGACGCGCCGGGCTCCGCGATGATGATCTTTTCCGCGTTGCCTTGGATTCTGGGCGGCGGTTTGCTGGGTCCCTTTGGCGGCGCGGCGTTGGGCGCGTTTGCCGGTTTATTGCGCGGCGCATGGGATACCTATTCGCTCTTCTCAATTATCGAGTATGGATTTTTAGGCGCGTGGTTCTCGGCGAACATGCGCCAGAGATTTCGCACACCCGCGTATCAATGGTTGCGCCAGCCGATTGTCGGCGCGTTGTTGTTGATTCCCGTTCACGTTTTATTTTACGCGATCAGCGCGTTGTTCACTCAATGGGGCGTAGACACATCCGCGCCCGTTACCGCGCGATTAGATTTTGCGATCAGCAACGCATGGATTGTCGCCCTTGCCTTTGGCGGCGAAATGCTCTCGGCGGGCATTGTGGCGCAAATTGTTGCGATGGCTTTTCCAAAATTATGGGGCGGTAAGCAAACCTTGTTGCCTTCGCCGGGCGAGCGCAGCCTTGAGTCGCGCTTTCTTTTCGCGGTGGGAACTTTCATCCTGCTCTTGCTATTAACTTTATTGATTGGCGATTGGGTGGTGGCGGGACGCGCCGCCCGCGATATGTTGCGCGATCGTCTTGCAAGCGCAAGTGAATCCGCCGCGCAAAGCGTTCCCTTCTTCCTCGAAACGGGACAAAATCTCGCGGCGCAGTTGGCTGCCGATCCGCGTTTGTTGGCGGCTGCCGACGACGAGTTGAAATCTATTATCGGTTCGCGGATTCAAGCCGTGCCGTATTTCGATCAAATTTTTGTGCTGGACGCGAACAGCAAGACTTTACTCGCGGGCTATCCCGACTCGGCGAGCGTTGGCTTTAGGTTATATCCCGACGAAGAGATGGGCTTGATCCTCGCGCCGAACGGTGTGCTGACTCAAATTTACGCCATCCCGCCCGCGCTGACCAATGAATCTGCGCGCGTTTCTTTTCTCGTCGCGATTGTAGACGCGGGACAAGTGCGGCGCGTGTTGATCGGGCGCACGACGCTGGAGACCAACCCGCTGACTCTGCCGTTGATTGAAAGCGTCAACAACATGAAGGGACTCGGCGGCGCGGGCTTTTTGCTGGATGAAAATAATCGCGTTCTTTATCATTCCGACCCCGCGCAATTGACGGCGACCTATAACGGTCCGCGCGGAAGCGAGCCGCTTTTCTACGACGATACCGCTTCGGACGGCACACGCCAATTGGTATATTACCAACCCGTAGTGGGGCGTCCGTGGGCGGTTGTGTTAACCGTTCCCGCGCAGCAGGCGCAACAACTTGCGTTGAATATCGCCATGCCGCTTTCGTTGATGATCGTCTTCCTCGCGTTGGTCGCGATGCTCTCGTTGCGCGTCGGCTTGCGCGTGGTGACGGGTTCGCTGCAAAGTTTAGCCGACGAAGCAAATCGAATCGCGCAGGGCAATCTTGATCATCCGCTGCAAGTAAACGGCGTGGACGAGGTCGGGCAATTGCGTCGCGCCTTCGAGCAAATGCGTTCTAGTTTGCAAGCGCGGCTTGGCGAGATCAACAGCCTCTTGCGCGTCAGTCAGGGCGTGGCTTCCAGTTTGGAAATGCAAGACGCGGTCAACCCCGTTTTGGAAGCCATCCTCTCGACAGGCGCAAGTTCGGTGCGCGTGGTCTTATCGCCGAGCATCCTTCCAAATACTTTTGTAGAATTGCCGTTGCGCTTTTCTCTTGGTCAAAATACTTACGCCTACCTTGACGATCAAATTCTCGCGCTGGCGCAAAGTCAGGAGAAGATTGTCGTCCCCGATTTGAGTCGCTCGCGCGAATTGACTTTGGATGAATCTCTGCCGCAGCCGATGGCGTTGCTGGCGGTTGCGCTGCGCCATGAAAATCGCTATTACGGCGTAGTTTGGGCTGGCTTTGAAAAGCCGCGCGCCTTCTCCGATTCCGATGTGCGCTTTGTCACGACGCTGGCGGGTCAATCCGCTTTGGCGGTTGCGAACGCGCATCTCTTCTTAAGCGTCGAAGCTTCGCGCCGACAGTTGGAAGCGATTCTCAACTCCACGCCTGACCCAGTGTTGGTGACCGATCATCACAACCGCTTATTGCTGACCAATCGCGCAGCGGCGAATGCGTTGGGTCAAGATGTGGTTCAAAGCAGCGGCATGGAAACGGAAAAGATTATCAAACTCAAACCGCTGCTGGCTTTGCTGCAAAGCGCCACCAGCGAAAACCAATCCGCTGAAATTGTGCTGGCAGATAAACGCACTTATCTTGCCACCGCGTCTGCTGTGATCGTGGAAGGTCATCAGATTGGGCGCGTGTGCATCATGCGCGACGTGACCTATTTCAAGGAGCTCGACACGATGAAGTCGGAATTCGTCGCGACGGTCAGCCATGATTTGCGTTCTCCATTAACGTTGATGCGCGGTTACGCCACCATGCTGGAAACAGTCGGCGATTTGAACGAACAGCAACAAGGCTATGTGAGGAAGATTATATTAGGCGTGGAGAATATGTCGCGTCTGGTAAACAATCTGCTGGATTTGGGACGCATCGAAATTGGCGTCGGCTTGCAGGTGGAGCAAGTCAGCGTATTGGATATTATCGAGCGCGTGACGACCGCCTTGCAATTGCAAGCGACGCAAAAAAATATCGCGTTGAATGTCGAGCTTGCCAAAGACATGCCTAATGCAATAGAAGCCGATCAGGCGCTTTTGCATCAGGCGGTTTACAACCTTGTGGAGAACGCTCTCAAATACACGCCTGAAAATGAGCGCGTTTCCATCCGCACAACGACGCAGCCGAATTCTTTAACTTTCATTGTGGAAGATTCGGGCATCGGCATTGCGGCGGACGACATTCCGCATTTGTTCGAGAAGTTTTATCGCGGCAAACAACGCGAAGCGCGCGCTCAACACGGCTCAGGTTTGGGGCTCGCCATTGTTCATTCCGTGGCGACCAGTCACGGCGGCAAAGTTTGGGTGGAGAGCGTCGTCGGCAAAGGCGCTGCGTTCTATTTGCAAATTCCGCTCGCGCAAGCAGAACACGCTTAAGCGCGTTCTACTTTCATTCTCTGTCGCGCGATCTTGCAATACTCTTCCCCAATTTCAATTCCAATATATTGTCTTTGATTTTGCTTCGCCGTTACGCAAGTTGTTCCGCTGCCGCACATGGGGTCAAGCACAATTTCATTTGGCTCTGAAAAACATAAGATCAGATCGCTCGCTAACTTATCGGGGTACGTCGCGGGATGCTGCAACTTCAAACGATTCCCTTCCGTGTTGCTGGTCGAATACTGCCAAACCGTTCCGCGACATTTCAGCGGATTGACAGTTTTCTTTTCGATGGTTTTAAATCCGCCGTTCGTTAATCTGTCTGTGCCTGAATAGGTTTTGCCCGCGTGTTTGCTGGGAATCATCAAGTGCTCTTTGTGAAATGATTTGGGACGCGCTCCCTTGAAAAATATCAGAATATATTCGTGATCCACGCGAAAGCGTTGACTCCACCACGCGCCCGGGTTGCCGTCCCTTTTATAAATGACCGTCTCAAAAAGTTTCCAGCCGATTGAATCCACCCAACTGACCGCCAGTCGAAACGAGGTCAGCGACTTTGCGAAGTTCTTTGTCCCGTCGCCGATGACCACCGCCGCAACGCCGCCGTCTTTTGTGACGCGATAGAGATGCGTCCCCAGCGCGACAAAATCGAACGACCAGTTTTTTTTGTAATCCCGAATCCCGTCGTAAGGCGGAGAAAAAACCGTCAGGTCTATCGAATTGTCTGGGAAAGTAGACAGCTCTTCAAGGCAGTCCGCGCGGATAATTTGATTCAATTTGGAATTTATTTTTTTGTCGCCAGACATCAATTGACTCCTACCACTTTTCCCAATGCGCCACTTCATCCAACGCTTTGCGCCCGCCCTTCTTCGGCGCGGCAGATAACTTCTCCTCCTCCGCCGCATATCCAAACGAAAGCGCGATCCGCAAATGCCACTCGGCGGGAAACCCTAAAATCCTGTGAGCCTTCTCCGTTTCGTAAATGGATGCGGGACACGAACCGATTCCTATCTCCCACGCCGCGAGTTGCATGAACGCCGCCGCTTGACCCGCGTCAAACATCGTCTGAAATTTCTCGGCGGGATCGGGAGTCAATATCGCAACGCACAGCGCCGCGCCCGCGATATGTCCCGCCCACTCGCCGCACTGCGATAATTCTTTCAAAATAGATTTATCGCGTATGGCAATGAACTGCCAGCCTTGATTATTTTTTGAAGACTGCGACCTGCGCCCCGCGTTCAAAATCGCATTGACTTCATTGTCGGTTAGGGGCTTATCCAAAAATTTTCTCACCGCGCGTTTTAATCGAATAGCGTCAGATACGTTCATGGCGACCTCGTTTTTT
>JAVHOY010000042.1:0-4671 GCA_036170295.1 bacterium | reverse complement strand
ACTCTTTCGTAAATCTTGATCTCAGGATTGACCGCCGCGATTGTAATGTTAGGCAAATAGGGCGGCAAAGCGTACGAAAATTCTTTGATTAAGCGGAAAGCGGGAATTTCATTCGCTAGTAATTTTTTGAAGAAGTCGCATTCAATGGGATTTGTTTTGCAAACAGATTCGGTATAGAAGCGCGAATATGTAAAACTATCAATCACCAGATAATCGGTTTCGCGCGTCAACAATCCTTGCTCGCCCAAATTGTATTCATAACGTCCGCCGCTTGGCACAACATCCGTTGCGTATTTAACAAAATAGATCGGGTAATTGTATGCCTTGCCAAATTGTTTTCTTTCCACGTTGGGCGGATATAACGTGTATTCGATGACCTTGTCTTTGCTCGGCAGCGCGGCAATATAATCGCCGGCGGGCATGCGCGCATCGTGCGTAAAAAGCAGCGCGGTACTGGTCAGGCGCAGCAACGAATAGCAAATTCCCACGACGAGCAGAAGAATAATCAGCGGCGGCGCAAAATCCCATTTTTTGCTTTTTGCCAATTCGATAATTTCATTGACGAACAGCGCGCCGAGAATGGATAAGAACGGTATGAAGGGAATGAAATAACGCGGGATGTAATTGACCGAAGTTAAAAAAGGCAGGTCAAAAATAACGACGGTCAGCATTAGGATGATGATTGCCTGCGCTGACTTGGTTTCCATTTCCGTTTTTCCAAAGCGCCATAAGATCAACCGCGCTGCGAACCAGATAAAACAAAAGATGAAAATGAAATAGGCGAATGTTCCCACTCCGCTTTCAAACACGCCCCATTGACCCAAGAGTCCAATCGGCGCGCTGGAATTAAATCCATATTGCGGATATTTAAGCAGCGCGGGGACGACCCGCTTGAAGTAGTACGCAATCCATAGCAAGGCTTTAGGCGTGCCGATCACATATCCGCCGTAGCAAAGCGCCGCGCCGATAAAGATTGTTTCAACGGCGCGAAATAAATCGCGGCGCGTTTCTTCCCAATTCATAAAGACAAATACGACGAGCGGCACAAGCAGTAAACTTCCGCCCGTGAATTTGCTGGAGGCGGCTAATCCCACAAAAAGAAACGAGCCGTAAAGCCACGCTCTTGATTTTGTAAATTGATATTTGATCGCAAAGTAAACGCAGAGGATGGAAAAAAATTGCAGGTAGAGATCGTTGTGCGCGAAGCGTCCGTTGGCAGCCGCGATTCCGCTGGCGATATATAACAGCCCCGCTAGAAAAGCGGTCAGCGCGTTTGCGCCGATAGTTTTGGCGAGTTGATAAATCAACACGCCGCTGATCGCGCCCAGCAGCGCGGAAAATATGCGCGCCGAAATAATAAAATCGGAGCTCGAATATCCCAGCCCGTAAGTGATCTTGCCAATGCCGTACATCACATATTTTGGCAGCGATGGATAATTGAAATCTGGTTCGGTTTCGTCGAAGACGATCTCTCCGCCTAGCGCTTGATTTACGCGCCAAACCAGCTCGTCGGGATTCCACAAATTTGGCGTCCCCCAATTTACGCCGGGAATGGAAACAGCGAGGAAGAGCAGAAAGAGAAATATGGGCAATAGAATTTCATTGCGGACAAAAAAATTGGCGAATTTATTTTGCATGTTGATTGTCGCTTTACTTCTTCGGCGCTTCGGCGAAGACGCTGATTAAGGTTACGGAATCTACGGCTTCATCGCCCGTGAGAAATTCTGGGCGGATGCGCGCGCGCGCTTTTTTGAATTCATCTTCTTGTCGTTGCAGGACGTTGATGTTTATGTTTTCAAAATAGGCGGCGAATATTTTTTGATAATCTTTCACGCGAAAGCGATTGAGATTGCTGCTGGGGTTGAGAAAGTTTTTCCAAACTTGCGCGGAGTAGGAAAGCATTTCAAAAGGATATTTGAAATAATGATCGCGCAGATCAACAAAGTGGAGATGCGCGCCGCGCACGGCGGTCAGGTTTGCCAGCGCGCGCGTGATCTCGTCCACGCCGTCGAGATGTTCATAGACCGAAGCGCTGAGAACATAATCCACTTGCGCGATTTGTTTTTGAATGGCAACGTCGCAAATATCTCCGTGAAGCAAGGCGATAAATTCCGCGCGCGGTTTGACTTCTTCGTTTTCAAGCATGAGATATTCGGCGTAGGCGGGCAGTAATTGAAGATTGCGTTCGTTATCCAGCGCGACGAAATGATCGCAGAGCGTCACATGCGCCGCGCCGCGCCGCAACAATTCCGCGCCTGTTGCGAATCTTCCGCCGTATCCAAAGACGAGAATATTTTTTCCTTGAATGGATTTTCCATAAGCGGATAATCCCGCGACGTATTGGTCAACGGCGGCGATGGGGTCGCTCGATTCGATTCCCGGACGAATGATCCATCTCCGCTTCAAAAGAAAACGCGCCAACGCTTCGGGCATAAAATGGCGCGTCAAGCGCAGAGCGAGATATTCTAAATTCATGGTTGGTTTCCTTGCGGCAATTGATCTGAGCAATTTGTTGGATTAGCGGTCGGCACGAGCAATTGCACCCCCACCGTTTTTATTGTCATCTTTTCTTCATAGTAGCATAAGATCGGCGTGGAGACCCACTTGACCCAAGCGTTATTTTCTTCGCCGAATTGAAACCCGCTGTCCTGATTATTTTGGCGCAGCGGCTCGCTGACGATCAAGGTAAAGCGTTGCGCGGCAAGGTCTTTATAGAAGGGCGCGAAATACGCAGCGTTTGAACTCAAGGCTTCGTTCATCAGGACTTTCTTTTCATAGTCGGCGATGAGCGGCACATTCTTAATATATCCAAACGTCAACAACTGACGCTGATCGAGAAAAAGCACGTCGCCTTTTTGTTGAGCAAGCGCGACTTCTTCCTGTATGGTTTGCAGCGCGTTGTCAACAATTTGACGAGTGGGCAACATGCCAAGAGTTTTTTGATCGGGCGCGTCGGCGAGCGTCATTAACCAGCCGGCGTCTTCGCCGAAGTTATATGGATACAATTCATGTAAAGGCGATAGCGCGGGAATGGTTATAAGCAAAATAATGATGATTTTCATAGCGGTATGAATCGCGCCGCCGTTTTGAATCCATTCGCGTCCGCCGTTATACCAAGCAAGCGCGCCGATGAACATCAAACTGATCAGGAACATATCCATGTTATGCAAATCGCCGCCGCCGCCGATTTTCGCGCTTGCGATTAAACCAATCGCCATGAAAATCAGCAACGGGAGAAAAATCGCGGTCTTTTGCAATCCATTGATCAACCAGAATTTTTTAACCAATAGATAAAATAGAATGGCGCACAAGGGAATGATTGCCAACAACAGCGCAAGCAAAATCCCAGCGCTGTAAGTTGAGTTGGGAAGCAAGCGATACCATAACAAGGGTTGCACGGTCAGCAGGTTGACGACGGAATCAAATAAGGTGCGACTTGCCGCGCTGACTGGCGGCGCGATGGATACATCGGGGCTTAAGGTCGCGCCAGATGCGGCTAACGTTAATCCCATGCTTTGCAAAAAATTTATGATCGGCTGAATATATTTGGGAAGAATAAAACCCGCGAACGCGCCTGATAGTCCCAATACGATGGAGCGCGACCATATTTTTTTCGCGTTTGTTTTATCTGAAAAAGTTCCGCCGACAAATTCCAACATGACGATCCAAATGGCGGGCGCAAAGAGCCAAGTGATGCGGCTGGCTTGCGCGAAATAGCCCGCGCCCAGCATCAATGGAATGGCGAACCACAGCGGAGCATTCCATGCCAGCGCAACCAACGCCGCGCTTAATACGAGAGGCGGATGAATTGGACCTTGTTTGAGAAATAGGAAAACCCATAAGGTCATAATCAGCCACAACGCTTTATTTTTAGCGAGGGCGCGGAATGTTGCCAAGCCAAGTATTAGATATGGAAGAACGAATGTCAGACCAACCCACAGCCTGACAGATTGAATGGAGACGCCGCGAAAAATGAACGGCAAGCCGCCCACAAATTGACGACCCAGATCAAGCAACACCGGGATTTGTTTATCGGCGGGATAGATGTACCGATCCCTGCCAAACAGAGTGGAGTAATCCCATAAACGATTGCCTTCCGACCAGCCTATTGAAAAGGGATAATCGCTTACGTTTATCAGAGCGGCGGCAATGACCAATGCGCTGGATGCGAGCATGAGCGCGGCGAGGAATTCCTTCCAGCCGAGCGGCGCGGCGCCTTTGGTAATAAGCGCTGCGAAGATAAATATGGATATGACCCAGATCAGAATGCGGATATAGTTCCCCGTAAAAACAACGCCCCAAACGGTATATTGTAAAAAGTATGTCGGAAAAACAAGGACAAGAATTGCCAGCAGCCAGCGCGCCGCTCCCATTTTTTCTCTTAGAGAAATCAATTTTGCTGAAATGGACTCAAGCGCTTTGGTTTTCCATAAAACAGCGCAAACTCCTAAAAGCAATCCGAGACAGGCTAAAGTAAACAGCGCAAAGAGAATAAACCACTTTGCGGAAAACTCGCCCAGCCATGTCCCTGTTCCCCAGGCGACGTTATAGAACTCTCGGCATGCGCCGTATAGTTCCCATGCCAGCCCAAGAGAGAGAAGTAGAAAATCAAAACGAAAAGAATGACGTTGCATAATCAGACCTTTATTGCGACTTCAAATATTTTTGCAT
>JAVHOY010000041.1:0-4672 GCA_036170295.1 bacterium | reverse complement strand
CGGCAGCGAAAAACAAATCCTTGCCCCAACGCTTGTTCCCGCGTCCGCCCAAATTCTTCCGCCGTGCGCTTCGACAATGGCGCGCGCAAGATAGAGTCCCAGCCCGGCGCCTTTCGTCTGCTTGACGGCGTCGGTCGAGCGATAGAAACGGTCAAAGATATGCGGCAAGTCTTTCGCTTCGATGCCCGCGCCTTCATCGCTGACGCAGACAATGACTTGGTCTGCGCGCGCCGTTCCGCTGATCTTGATCTCGCCTGCGGGCGCGTACTTCAACGCGTTGGATACGAGATTCGAGACGACCTGCTCGATGCGTGTTTCATCGCCGATGATGACGGGGAAATTTTCTGGAAAATCTGAGACGAGATGATGCTTGGGCGATTGCGCCGCGAAGCGCTCGACGATGCGCGCCGCGAGATGAGGCAACGCCACATCCGATTGATTGAGGCTCAGTCCGCCCGCTTGCAACCGCGAAGCGTCAAGCAGATCGTCAATCATTTTGGATAAACGATCCGCTTCGTCTTCAATGACCGCGAGCGAATCGCTGATAGTTCGCTTGTCCCATTTTGCATCGTCGCGTCTTAAGGTGGATGCGTAGCCTTTGATCAACGCAACGGGCGTGCGCAGTTCGTGGCTGACGACGGAAATAAACGTCGCTTTGATTTCATCTGCGGTTCTAAAGCGCGTAATATCGCGCGCGCTGATAAAAATATTTCGCAGTTTGTTTTCATGCGAAAGCAGCGGCGCGTATGTGACGCCGACGGGGAGGCGCTGCGACGAGGGTCTTTTAAGATCGCCTTCCACATAAAGGGTGGCGTTGGGCGTGAGGGGCCAGCCGCGCTTGACGGATTCTTCGAGCGTGGCGCCTTGCGGTTCTTTCTGCCATTGAATGATTTCGTCGTGACGCTTGCCGACAATTTCAGCGCGCGGCAGCCCGTAAAGTTTTTCAAACGCGGCATTGCATCTCTCCACGCTGAGATTCGCGTCAAGGATGAGAATGCCGTCGGCGGCGGAATCTAACAGCGCATCAAGGCGTTGCTTTTCATAAGAGACTTGCCCGTAAAGTTGCGCGTTGAATACGGCGATGGCGGCTTGATCCGCAAAGGATTGCAATAGCACGCGATCATTGGGTGTGAACAAATCCGCGTAGTTGCGGAAGATGAAAATTACGCCGATGACTTTTCCATGCGCGGCGAGCGGCAGACCTGTGCCGTTGAGCAGCCCCATGCTGGCGGTGTAAGTCAGATTTTTTAACATGCGATTGAGCTCGCGCACATCCAATTCGCTGACGATTTCTTCAGCGAGCAGCGGCGTGAGATAACTTAGAAACGCGGGCGCGATTCCGTAGGCGGCAGAGACGCGCCAGCCTTCGGGTTGTTTCAGCGCGATAAGTCCCGCTTGCCCGGCGAGCATTTCAATCGAGACGCTCAAAATGCGCGCAAGTAGTTTTTCAATATTTAACTCTTGCGTTAATAGGCGCGAAATCTCAAGCAAATAATCTCGTTGACGGACGCGAAAATCGGGGAGGAGGTTGGGGGGAATGTTTGCAGGAAGCATGGGAAAGGAACCGCGAACAAGGACTTTGCTTTACTCGCTCATTTTATCACTCGTTGAGTATGAGTTACACAGATGAGATGAAAAAATCTGCGTCATCTGTGGATAAAGGCTTTTATGTTGAGGTCGTTATTTTCATTGACATTTTTTTGCTTTGGCGTAGAATCGTTCGCAATGAGCCGACAATGACATTTTTATTTTTTTCAACGAAGCATCCTAACTATTTTATACGAACAGCAAAATGACTCCGAGTCGTTTTGCTGTTTTTTTTTTGCGCAGAAGTAAATTCTATTTGGAAGGAAGTCATTATGTTTAAATTGAGAAAGCAAAATAATGGGTTGAACAAAATTTTTCGAATTGTATTCATTTTTATTTTTGTCGGCGCTCTGTTTGGTTTTTCTCCAAAAACGGATGCTCAAGCGCGCGGCGATTCTTTTGCGCCTCATCAAGACGCGCTTCAGTTCAAGCCGCTTTTTGCGCCTGTAGCGGATATGACGATTGACGCGCCCGCCAATCCCTTCATCGGCGATGCGCTCACGCTGACGCTGACCTTCAACAACACGGGTCCCGATGTGGGCTACGGTCCTTACATGGATTTATTCCTGCCGCTTAGCGGCGCGGATGGGCAGACCGCGCCCGCGCATGACGACGGCGTTTCTTTTGTCAGCGCCAACTATCTCGGCGCGCCAGTTACAACGAATGTGATGAATTGCCCGGCGGGTTCAACGGTTATTCATCCGCTCACTGGGCAAACCATCGTCTGCCCGGCTCAACCTGTCGGACTTTACGCCCCTTTTGTTTGGCAGTTGGTAACGATCACTTTACCGTTCGGTTCGTTTGTGCCAAGTCAGCCGCCCGCCACTGTGACGGTCAACGCGAATTTGAGCAACTACGCCGATTTAGGAACGCCGCTCCCAATTCAAGCGCGCAGCGGATTCATGTTCGGCGCGGACGCGCTTGATAACCCCGCGACTGATCCGCGTATTCAGGGAAGCATGGTTTCGTCTAGCCCATCGCCTACCGCGCAATTGATTACGCTGACCAAAACCTATAATGGTCCCGAAGACGAAACCGCCACCGGTCCGAATTATCCGCGCCAGTACACCATCACCGCGAAAATTGCCAACGGGCAAACCGTTACCAATATGGACGTCACCGACAGCCTGCCAAACAACATGCAGTTCGCCAGCCTGATTAGCACAAGCCCTGCGGCGGCTTGCTCGTTGCCATCCACATCTGCGCCCGGCGGTACGCTGACTTGTACCTTTGCCTCTGTGACTGGCTCAGCAACCGTGATTTTTGAGTATTACATTCCGCTGAATGATGCGACTCCCGCGCCGGTGATTGACCCGGTCAGCGGTAACGACGTCGCTTCATGCAACAACGCATTCGCGCTTGGCGATTGGACTCCGCTTGACCCGCGCGATGCGGGCAGCACGGATAATGCCTCTGCGAATCCCTCTGGTTGCGAACACACCCTGACCGATAAATCCATTGCCATTCAAAAGGGCGTGACAAATCTTACCGACGGCGTTAACTCTCCAGGCGATGTATTGAGTTACGCGCTTGATTTTCAGGTCTCGGATTTTTTCGCCTTCCAAAACGCGATTGTCACCGACGTCATTTCTGACGGTCAACATTTTGATTCTTCCTTCACGCCGACCATGCTAATCAACGGCAACACCTATCCGCTCTCCGCGTTGGGCATGAACGCCGCGAATTACACGGTAGATACTTCTCAGATTGGCAACACAGGTCCCAACCCGCCAACAGACGGCACGGACGGTTCAACGACTCTGACCTTCCGCGTGTCGGATGAAATCATCACGCGCGGGCAAAACGGAAAACTTATCGGCGGTTGTGTGCCAACTAGTGGAACGGGCGGTCCCGTCCCGGATTGCGGCGCGTACAACGACGGTTCCACAACTGGCAAAATTATCTTTCACACCATCGTTCAAGAAAACTTCACCGATACTTATCCCAGCGGCGATAGGAGCGTGGATCAAAACGATGTGTTGAATGACGACGTTACAATCAGCGGGGATTTGCTTTCAGTCTCGGATGTGACTGCGCTTACCGGTCAGAGCGAAGCCGATACCAGCGCCGCTTCGGTAATCATCCCGCACGGCGCGATTACCAAAGCCATCTATGCCGTTAATGGCAGCGCATCCTTCTCTTCGCCTGTGCGAATTTCGCCGGGCGATACGGTTACTTATCGCCTTACCTACACCCTGCCGACCAGCGACTTTGAAGGCTTGGTCTTTACCGATTATCTGCCTCTGCCAGTTTACAGCGCCGTTGAAGTTACGCCCCCATTTGACAATACGGTTTGCGGCATTCCAACGGCGGGCATTTCTTGTCTTGGTCCATCCGATACATACCATTCTTTAAGCGCAGCCGTTAATCCTACCCTGACGACCAACGGAGCGGCAAACGGCATTACTTGGACGTATGGTAATTACGACTCAGTCAACAATCCATCCAGCGTGATTGACCTGCTCTTCACCGTCACAGTCAATAACCAGCCCTTTGCCGACGGCTTGTTCTTGACCAATCAAGCGCATGTTCAGGAAGGTTCGACCAATGGCAGCGGCGCAAACGGGGATAATATCGTTCAGGTGTTATTGCAAGAGCCGATGGTGAGTTCCGTGAATGGCAAAGGCGCAGTCTGGACGAACAACCCCGCGGGCGTTTTCGCTCCCGCCGCTGTTGGACCTGTGACATTCGACGGCGCGGCAGGATCATGCGCTGCGCGACTCGGCGGCACAGTGACTTCTTCAGGGCTGGCGGCGAATCCTGTCAACAGCGACTTGAGCGGCTTGGACGCCGGCGATACGGTCATGATGGCGGTCATCCTCGAAAACACCGGACGTTACAGCGCCTTCGATGTTAAGGCGAACGACACTTTGCCTGTTGGCATGACTCTTGTTCCCGGTTCCGTCTGCGTCACCGATGGAACGGGCGCAGATTTTACAATCACAGATTTGGGCGGCGGCTTCTTTGGCAGCGGAATCGAATTGGTTGATCCAGGTCCCACCGCTTCGCCTGCTGGCGCGCTTGATCCCGGCAAAGACAGCGGCGACGCGACGGTGAATACTGGGCGCAACATCGCCGTCATCAC
>JAVHOY010000040.1:1164-4691 GCA_036170295.1 bacterium | reverse complement strand
TTCCTTGCCGCGATTAAATTCCCATGCGCGGCGGTGATGTGGGTAACGCAGCCCGTCCCCAAAATAAATCTGCGTCCCTGTGTTTGTTGAATCGCATCCGCCGCGTCTTTCTTAATTTGAATCGAATCTGCGAACACGAGAGAATCCTGCCTCAAGCCTCCGCACAACGTCATATCTTTGAATAGCTCGCGCGCCTCCGTCAATGATGGATACGTCTCGCGGTCGTGCCAGTTGACGATTTGAAAATTGAGATCATTGACTAAAGAGAAATGAACATTTTTTCCGTGCAGATGAATCATGTTGCACCATAAATCTTTTATCGGCGTAAGCGTTTGTTGGTCATACGGCAGCGCAAACTTTTTATATTCATCCCATGTGAAAAATTCTTTTTGCGCGTGCTGCACGGCGTAGAAGATTCCGTCAATGCCAATTTCCATTGCGGCTTCGATGAATCTCTTTGCGGTCAGCGCGATGGTTTCAAGTCCTTTCATCACGGCTTCGGGATGTTCGCGCAGATGGCTAATCAGCATTTCGTTGCCCGCCAAATTCTTCGCTTGCGATAAGGGATTGAAGATCGTTTGGATGAGCGGCGTATCGGATGTTAATTCCGCTCGAATTAAACGGAGACAGTTGAGTTGTCCCGCAAGGCGCGGCGCGGAGGTTGGATCAAGCGCGGAAAGTTTCTCCCAATCCTGCGGTTTCTCAATCGCGCGCTTGGTATATTTCCGCGAGCCTTCTGAATCTCCCAGCCATTGGTCTTCCACGCCCCAATCTTTGACGGCGAAAGAAGACGCGGGCGTGACTTTGACGACGTCAAAATCATACTCGCTTTGAAAATGCAGCGCGGCGGCGGCGAGCGTTTCGGGATGTTGATCGTCAACGGGGAAGTGCCGCCAAAGCGCGACGGGCGCGCGGTCGGTTTGCTCGCCGTTGAGACAGGCTTGAATGCGTTCGCGATGTGTGGTCATGGAATTTGTTTTACCTCGCAGAAGGTTGCGCCGCCGCGACTGACGGTTAAAACGATGGGCGCGTCTTTGAATGTTTTGACGTCTTCGTTTGTGCGCGTGTTGACCAAAACGAAATCGCCTGATTTTATTTTGCCAAACTCCGCGCGATAATCGCGGATGTTGATTCCTTTTGCATAATACGCCGCGATATACGGCTCGCGTTTGATAAAGAGTTGCGCGTTGGGTTCGTTAAATTTTTCAACGGCTTCTTTATAACAAGTCAGCCAGTATTCGGTCTCGTATTTGCGGAACGCTCCGCTTGTGCCGCCGATGAATGAATTGTAATAAGCGTATTGATACGGATGAAGTTGAACGGCGCTGTAAACGGCGGGCGCGAGAATTAAAATTGAAATCGCAATTGAAAGCCAACCTGATTTCAGCGCGTCAAATATTTTCTCGAACGCAAACCCCGCAAAGATAAATATCGGCGGAAGCATAAATAGGAAATGACGATAGCCGTCATACATGGGCGGTTGCAGGAGAACGACGTAGGCGAAGGGAATGAGGAACCAGAGGAGAACAGGTATCAGCGACCAATAATCAGTTGGCGGTTGACGGTTGGCAGTTGATGGTTTTGATTTGAAGAAAGCAACGATTAAGCCGATGGCAAATAAGATGAGCGCGGGTTCTGTGAGGGTGAGGCTCAAGAGAACGGGAAGGTAACGGCGCGGAAGTGCATCCGCCGCGTAAATGTGACCGTTGAACAATACCGGCAATTGCGTGGGATTATCCGACATAAATCCAAAGGCTTCGATGAATCTTTGAATGGGATTTGTCCATAAGTAGGGCCAGGTAATGTAAGCGACAAAAATTGCAATGACGGCGTAAAGCGCAAAGGTTTTTATGAAAACAGGCAAAGTGATTTTTTTGAATTGACTCGGCGCGTAAATTCCTACGAGCAACGCCGCCAACGGTCCCAGCACGCGGATGGATGTTGCAACGCCAAGAAAAAATCCCGCGAGCAACAATTTAATCGGGACGCTGAAAAACGCTGATTTCGCTGAATTTATTTTTTCGTTATGCTTAATTTCATCCACCATCTCAAACCCAAAACAAACTGCGCCTAAAAAGAAAACAAGAAAAGGCGGGTCTTTGGGGTTGATGAAAGCATGCCCCCATAAAAGCGGCTGCCATGCAAATAATGCGGCGGCGGCAAGCGCGGCAGATTGACTCATATAGCGTTTTGAGAAACGATAAAGCAAATACACGCCGAGTTGAAATGTAAGGAAATTAATCAAATGCCACGCGGAAGCGTTATCTGCGCCAAGCGATTCAACGATTGATACGAACGGACGCGCAATAATAATGTAAGCGGGTCCGCGATTTTCATGATCGGATGCGCTGACTCCATAAGCATTATTGAGGTCAAAGTTTCCGCTGAACCATTCTTTGGGCGAGTAAGCATAGCGCAACGCGTCGGCGTAATTATAAAAGAGCGGCTCATCCCACGATAAGCCGTAACTGCGAAACGCAAATAAGCCAACAACGATGTTGAAGATTAATAAAATGACGATGGGATTCTGGCGGAGTTTTTGCAAGGTTGATAGTAGGGCGCAACATTGCTGCGCCCCTGCATGTTATTTCTGCGAGATGCGATACGCCTGACGTTTTTGCGCCTGTTCCATACGCCGCTTTTCTTTTTCGGTTTCGATGATGAGCGCGGGAATACTTGTCGGATGTCCGTCGTCGCCGAGCGCGACGTAAACGAGGTAAGCGGTGTTCGTGTGTGTGCGTTCGCCCGTGATCGGATTCTCCGCGATGACCTGCACTTCTGCTTCCATCGAGCTGTGCCCCGCGTAGGTCACTTCCGCATTGAGGATGATCAAATCGCCGATTTTGATCGGCTCGCGGAAGATGAACGAATCTACGGCGACGGTTACAACGCGCTTTTGTGCGTGACGCATACAAGCAAGCGCGCCCGCTTCGTCCACCAGTTTCATAATCCAGCCGCCGTGAACATTGCCGTAATTATTGGCGTGTTCAGGCTGCATTAATTGCGCGATGCTGATATGCGAGGCGCGAGGCGATTTAGGTATGTTTGTCATTCTTAATCCATATCTTGAACATAATCGCTTGTGTCCAACGTGTGCAAGCGTTCGGGTTCGTCGAGCAATACGTCAATTTGCGAGTAAGTTAATTCGGACATCATCGGCGGCAACGGAATGGTTGCGGGCAATTGCGCTTTTGGCGGGCGCGCGGGCGGAGTTAAATTGGGGCGCGGGGAATCGATTGCGCGCTTGCGAAGGATGCGCGGGTCGTCTGTCAGCGTCCCGACGTAGAATCCAAGTACCGAATACACATCCCGATTTGGGGCGACGAATCCGATCCATTCACCGTTGCGATTGAAGATGTAGGGATAATTCAAAAACGCTTCGGCGTCGCCTTTAGTGGTGTAAATGGGAATTAGTTTTTCGCTCATGCTTGAACCTCAATATCATTATAAGTCCAGTAGCGGTTCACAAAGAAATTCCATAACATCACAATTCCAACGGCGGCGGCAAGCGTCAGGTTTCTTGCGTA
>JAVHOY010000040.1:0-1064 GCA_036170295.1 bacterium | reverse complement strand
CGCCGAAATCTATCGCCGCGCCGATCGCGCCGACAAATGCAAATTTGAAAAAACGCTCGCGTTCTTTGCGATGTTTGAGAATCATGCCAGCCCTAATTTTTCTTTGAAGAATGGAATTGTGCGGCGGATGCCTTCTTCGATGTCTATTTTCGGATCCCATTTGAGAAGTTCGCGCGCGCGCGTGATGTCGGGACGGCGACGCTGCGGGTCGCGCGCGCTGCGCGCGTCGTCTATGTATGTGACGCCCGCAGTGTTGCCTGTGATCTTATTGATGGCTTGCGCGAATTGTAAAATGGTCATCTCAACGGGGTTGCCAATGTTGACGGGAAAGTGTTCTTCGGAATACAGCAGTTTGATAATGCCGTCCACGAGGTCGTCCACATAGCAGAATGAACGCGTTTGCGCGCCGTCGCCGTAAACGGTGAGCGGTTGTCCGAGCAGCGCTTGTTTTAATAAATTAGGCAGCGCGCGCCCGTCTTCCAAATCCATGCGCGGACCGTAGGTATTGAAGATACGCACGATGCGCGTGTTCACGCCGTGAAATCGGTGATACGCCATCGTCAAAGATTCCGCGAAGCGCTTCGCTTCGTCGTACACCGCGCGCGGTCCGATGGTGTCCACGTTGCCCGCGTAAGTTTCAGGCTGCGGATGCACGTCAGGGTCGCCGTAGATTTCGCTGGTGGAGGCGAGTAAAAATTTTGCGTTTTGCGCGCGCGCAATGCCGAGACAATTATGCGTGCCGAGCGCGCCCGCTTTCATCGTTTGAATCGGCAGATTGAAATATCCCGATTTCGACAGCGGGTTTGGGCTGGCAGGCGAAGCGAAGTGCATGACCGCGTCTATTTTTCCGGGGACGAAAATGTAATTTGAAATATCGCGTTTATAGAAAGTGAAGTTCTCATTGCCCGCAAGATGCGCGATGTTATTTGGGCTGCCCGTAACAAAATTATCCATGCCGACGATTTCATGTCCATCAGCCAATAAACGGTCGCTGAGATGCGAGCCAAGAAAGCCCGCCGCGCCTGTGATTAAGATTCTCATTCGTTTTTCCTTTTATATGATTT
>JAVHOY010000039.1:0-1086 GCA_036170295.1 bacterium | reverse complement strand
TTGAAATTGAAAAACCAGAATAACAAAACGTCCCGCAATTTTTGCGGGACGTTTTGATTCATTTAGTCGGTCGGCAACGCTGCGGCTCTTGACCCGCTGTGTTGGTGATGCCGAACGCCTCGCGGCAGACGTTGTCAATGCCGTACACCGCTTTGAGCGGATAATACGGTTCGCTCCTTTCGGGCGAGCCGGCTTGTTCTTCTGTGTAACGATCCACATAATCCATATCGCCGATATTCCGCATCCCTGCATCCGCGAGTACGCCGTATAAGAAATGCTCTCCCGCGAATGTGCGCTTGAAGGCAAATTGGACAGCGGCTTTTCTGCCCGCGTTGATTCGCACCCAAGCCATATCTGGATCAGCGCCCACGCCGCGCAAAACATCAAAGATAATAGAATCGTATCCATCGCCGGGAAGCGGCGCGTCGGAGCGTTCCGCAGAGAGTCCGCCCGTATCGTGATTGGTATCTTGCGCGATTTGCACATTATCCGTTGACCAGTTCACATCATAAGGCGGATGCGCGATGATGATGTAATCGCCGAAACCGTCTGCGTTTGTATCCAACTCCACGCCGTAATCAATGCCGATTGGGTTGTTTGGATTTGAACCGATCAATTCAATGGATATATAAAAAAACTTTTCATCATAAGATAAATTGTAGCTGACAATATCCAGATCAGCCACATAGGTCATGTCTTTCATAAAGGGACGCTCAAACCAATTGTATTTGTATAAGTCGCCGTAAGGCGCGCGATGCTCGGAAGCGGTATCTACAGAGACGGCGTCATTGACGATCTTCTTGCCCATCTCAACCGCAGTGGAGGGAACTAACGAATGCGGAATTTTTGTAGGCGTGGGCGGTTCGATTGTGGGCGAGGGCAGAACGGTTGCGGTTGGCAGATCAACCTGTGGCGCGGATGTTGCGGGCGCAGACGTTGCCGTCGCTTCAAGCGGCGCGGATGTTGCCGTTGGCGTAACCGCAGCAGGCAAAGAACACGCCATCATTATGAGAATTATCCCCAACGTAAAAATAGATTTGCGGTTAAAAGTTTTCATGGGTTGACTCTCCTTGTTGCGTTCCCTCA
>JAVHOY010000038.1:0-1086 GCA_036170295.1 bacterium | reverse complement strand
GTCAAGCGTGTAAAGCGGGAACATGCGGATGACTGCGTACACGCCCGCAGAAACCATCGTGGCGGCATGGATCATCGCGCTGACGGGGGTCGGACCTTCCATCGCGTCGGGCAGCCAAACGTGCAGAGGGAACTGCGCCGATTTGCCAACCGTGCCGATGAAGAGGAAGAGCGCGATTAATCCCGCCGCGGAAAGTCCAAACACACCCGAAGGAATTGTTGCGAGAGCGTGCAAAGTTGACTCGGTGAAAATCTCGCGGTATGAAAGCGTGCCTGTCGCGCTGTAAAGGAAAGCGATACCCAAGAGCATGAACACATCGCCGAGGCGTGTGGTCATAAAGGCTTTGATGGCCGCGTTACGCGCGGAGGGTTTCGCAAACCAGAAGCCGATCAACAGGTAGGAGCAAAGTCCCATGATTTCCCAGCCGACATATAAAGTGAGCAGATTGTCGGAGACCACCAGCGTGTACATGCCGAAGGCGAACAAGCCGATAAACGCGAAGAAGCGCGAGTACATCGGCTCGATGGATGGGACCAAGTGACCGTTAACTGTCGCGCCGTGCGGTTGCAAACCCGCGTGATCGTGATCGCCAGCGGGTTGACCAAAGTTATGATAGCCAACGCTGTAGATGAAGATCATCAAGACTGTCCACGCCACGAAGAATAAAACTGCGGCAGACAGCGGATCAATGAACACGCCGATCTTCAACCAAGTGTCGCCCGTCGGCAGCCAGTTGAATGAAGACGCGAAGGGCGTTTGCCCAAGATGTTCCACGCCCAGCGCGCGCACAAACACGATCATGCTCCCCAGCCATGAAAGGAATGCCGCGCCGATTGCCACGCTATGACTCAGACCTTTATTTTTATTCGTGAATAACACGATCAAAAAGAAAGCGAGCAAGGGCGGTAATGGGATTAACCAAATAAGTGTTTCAGTCGCCATGAAGCCTCCAAACGCTCCCTCACCCTAGCCCTCTCCCGAAGGAGAGGGAACTCCCTTCCCCCTTTGGGGGAAGGGTTGGGGATGAGGGGTTTACCATTTCAATAAATCAAGTTCTTCCGCAATCACCGTGTTGCGACGGCGATA